>JAVHWE010000254.1:0-7694 GCA_032160285.1 Micromonosporaceae bacterium
CGTCCGGCGTCGCGGCGGCCCGTACCTCGATCAGCGTGGGCACGGCGTCGCCGGTCGGCGACACCGAAATGCCTTGCCAGGCTCGCAGCACGGCCTCACGCTGACCCGGGTCCACGGTGTCGATGCGGCTGAGCGTCAGGTCCGGGTCGGCCGCCACGGCGGCCAGTACCTGGCGGTACATGCCGATGATCCGCTCCACGGTTTCGGCGTCGAACAGGTCGCTGGCGTACTCCACCGTGGCCGTGGCGCCGGCTGCCGCACCGTCGTCCTCGGTGAACGTGATGAGCAGGTCGAATTTGGCGACGCCGGCGCCGATCGGCAGGGTCCGCACCGATACTCCGGGCAGCTCGGCGGCGGCCGCCGGGTTGTTCTGCATGCTGAGCATGACCTGGAACAGCGGGTGCCGGCCCAGGTGCCGGGGCGGGTTGAGTAGCTCCACCACCTGCTCGAACGGCAGCTCCTGGTGTGCGTAGGCGGCCAAATCTGTCGCCCGGACGCGGCCCAGCAGTTGCCGGAAGCTCGGATTGCCGGCCGTGTCGGTGCGCAGCACGACGGTGTTGAGGAACAGCCCGATCACGTCCTCCACCGCCTCGTCCGTGCGCCCCGCTACCACGGAGCCGATCGGGATGTCGGTCCCCGCACCGAGCCGGTGCAGCAGGGCCGCGAGACCGGCGTGCAGCACCATGAACATGCTCGCCTGGGCGCCGCGGGCCAGCGCCGACAATGCCGCCCAGTCCTCGGCGCCGACGGTGAACGACAGCGACTCACCACGGTGGGTGGGCCGCTCCGGCCGCGGCCGGTCCACCGGCAGGCGGATCTCCGGCGGTAGCCCGTCGAGGGCTTGACGCCAGTACGCGACCTGCGCCGCCAGGGAGCCGTCGGGGTCGTTGCCGGCGAGCAGCGCCTGCTGCCACAGGGTGTAGTCGCCGTACTGCACCCGCAGTGGGGGCAACGACGGGAGGTCACCGGCCCGCCGCGCCGCGTACGCCGCGGACACGTCGCGGGCCGCCACCGCCATCGACCAGCCGTCCGCGGCGATGTGGTGCAGCACCAGCACCAGCACGTGGTCCCGGTCGTCGACGGCGAACAGCCAGCCGCGCAACGGGGGGTCCACGGTGAGGTCGAACGCCGTGGCGGCGGCGGCGGCCAGCTGCGCCGGCAGTTCGTGCTCCGGTACGGCCGTCACCGGCAGCGCGGGGCGCGCCGCCTCCGCGGCGAGGACCACCTGCTGAGGCGTCCCCTCGACGTCGGGGAACACGGTGCGCAGAGTTTCATGTCGGTCGGTGAGGTCACCGAGCGCTTCGCGCAACGCCCGCACGTCCAGTTCGCCCCGCAGGCGCAGCGCGATCGGCATGTTGTACGTGGTGGAGTCCCCGTCGACCTGGGCGGCGAACCACACCCGTCGCTGCGCGTACGACAGGGGCATCGGCTGCGGCCGCACGGCGACGCCCAGTGCCGCCCGGCGGTGCGCGCCGGCGGTGAGGCGCCGGGCCAGCCCGGCGACGGTAGGTGAGTCGAACAACGCCGCCAGGGGCAGCTCGACGCCGAACGCCGAGCGGATCCGGCCGGCCAGCCGGGTCGCCACCAGTGAGTGGCCGCCGAGGGCGAAGAAGCTGTCGTCGCGGCCCACCCGCTCCACGCCCAGCACCTCGGCGAAAAGCCCGGCGAGAATCTCCTGCTGCGGGGTCTGCGGGACGCCGCCAGCGGGGGCCCGGTAGGTCGGTTCCGGCAGGGCTGCCCGGTCCACCTTCCCGTTCGGCGTGAGTGGCAGCGCGTCCAGCGCCACCACCACCGCCGGGATCATGTAATCGGGCAGCAGGCGTGCCGCGTGTTCGCGCACCAGTACCGGATCCGGGGCTGGCTGCCCCGTCTCCGGCACGACGTAGCCGACGACCCGTTTGCCGGCCACGCCGTCGCGGACCGCCACCACGGCGCTGCCCACCGCCGGATGCTCGGCCAGTACCGCCTCGATCTCACCCAGCTCGACACGGAACCCACGGATCTTGATCTGTTCGTCGGCCCGTCCCACGAACTCCATCCGGCCGTCCGGGCGCCAGCGCACCAGGTCGCCGGTGCGGTACATCCGCTCCCCCGGGCCGGCGAACGGGCAGGCCACGAAGCGCTGCGCCGACAGCCCGGGTCGGCGCAGGTACCCGCGAGCCAGGCCGACACCGGCGGTGTACAGCTCACCCACGACGCCCACGGGCGCCGGCCGCAGGGCGTCGTCGAGGACGTACGCGCCGGTGTTGGCGATCGGCCGGCCGATCGGGGGCGCCTGCCGGCCTTGCAGGACATCGCTTATCGCGACGCACACGGTCATCTCGGTGGGGCCGTACCCGTTGAACATCCGGTGCCGCGCCGACCATCGGGCCACCTCATCCGGTGGGCAGGCCTCCCCGGCGACGACGAGGGTCGTCTCCGCCGGTAGCCCACCGGCGGCGGCCAGCTCGGGCAGGGCGGCCGGTGGCAGAGTCACCTGGGTCACCCGCTGGGCGGCGGCGAGGACGGCCAGCGGTACCCCCGGTGTCAGCTCCGTCGATGCGGCGATGACCAGGGCCGCCCCGGCCATCCACGCCTGCCAGATGTCGGCGACGGCGGCGTCGAATCCGGTTGAGAAGAACTGCAGGACGCGGCCGGTGGGGCCGATGCCGTACCTTTCCTTCTTCGCCGCGCCGAGATTCGGCACGCCGAGGTGCGCCACGATCACCCCCTTGGGGCGACCGGTCGAACCGGACGTGTAGATCACGTAGGCCGGGTGCGCGGGGCGCAGCGGCGCGCGTCGCTCCTCGTCGCGCACCGTTGCCGGGGCGTAGCCCACGGCCGCGGCCAGGGCGTCGCCGATCGTCAGCTGGGGCAGGTCGGCCGGCACCAGCGAGGCCCCGTCGGCGTCGGTGAGCACCAGCGTGCAGGAGGCGTCCTTGAGCAGGTACGTGACCCGGTCGGCGGGGTAGGTGACGTCGATCGGCAGGTACGCGCCGCCGGCCTTGAGGACGGCCAGGATGGCGACGATCGATTCCACGGACCGCGACAGCACCAGCGCCACGACCTGTTCCGGGCCGACGCCGCGCGCGATGAGCAGGCGGGCCAGCTGGTTCGCCCGGGCGTCCAGATCGGCGTAGCGCAGCTGTGTCGCCCCGGCGATGACCGCGGGTGCTGAGGGGGTGCGCTGCGCCTGGGCCTCGAACGCCGCCGGCAGCAGCGTCGGCAACCCGTCGCAGACGGGGCCGTGCGACCACCGCGTGAGCAGCGCCCGCTGGTCGTCGCCCAGGCAGTCGTGGCGCGCCACCGCCTCGTCGGCTCCGCCCGCTGCCGCGGTCAGCGCCGCTTCCAGCATCGCGGCCAGCCGTGGTGAGTCCTCGTCGGTGAAGACGTCCGGTCGCAGGTCCAGGCGGATGCGCAGCCGCTCGCCCGGTGAGAATGTCGCGGCCATGGCGTAGTGCGTGGCGGCGACGCCGCTGACCGGTCGCAGCCGGATCCCCGTCCCGTCGCCGGCGGGCTCGGGAGCGGCCGCGGCGCTGAAGTTCTGGAAGGCGATGGCGGTGTCGAACAGGGTTCCGACGCCTGCCAGCTGCTGGATGTCGGCGAGGCCGAGGTGCTGGTGGCCGAGCAGGTCAACCTGCTCACGCTGGACGGCAACCAGCACGGACGCCACGGTGGCGTCGGGGCGCAACCGGACCCGGACCGGCACGGTGTTGACGAACAGGCCCACCATCTGTTCGACACCGGGTAGCTCCGGCGGCCGGCCGGAGACGGTCGCGCCGAAAAGCACGTCGTCGCGGCCGGTCAGCCGACTCACCAGCAACGCCCAGGCGGTCTGCACGACGGTGTTCGTGGTAACGCCGTGCCGCCGCGCCCGGTCGGTGATCTGGGCGGTGGCGGCGGCGGACAGCTGCCACTCGACCTGCCGGGGCAGCACAGCTGGCGCTTCGGTGCCCTGGCGGGCCACCAGGGTCGGCCCGGACACGCCGGCCAGTGCCCCGGCCCACGCGGCGCGGGCCGCGCCGGTGTCCTTACCCGCCAGCAGCCGCAGGTAGGACTTGTAGGGGGTGACCGGTTCCAGGGCTCGCCGATCGCCGTCCGCCGCGTACAGCGCGCGCAGTTCACCGGCGATCAGTGGCATCGACCAGCCGTCCCAGAGGATGTGGTGACCCGTGATGACAAGGCGGTGCAGCTGCGGCTCGAGCCGCAGCACGAGCACGCGCAGCAACGGCGGGTGGGCGAAGTCGAACCGCTGCCGCTGGGCGGCGGCGGCCAGCCGGTCAGCGGCCGCGAACCGGTCGGCGGCGTCGTGTTCGGTGAGGTCGGTGACATCCCAGGGCAGGGTCACCTCCCGCTGGATCACCTGGACCGTGGAGCCGTCGCGCCGTTGCCGGAAACCGGCTCGCAGGTTCGAGTGCCGTTGCAGCAGCGCGCTCACCGCGGTCCGCAGCCTGGTCAGGTCCAGGGGCCCGTCGATGTCCACCGACAGTTGCGCGGCGTAGACGTCCGGGCCGTCGGGGTTGCGCAGGCTGTGGAAGAACAAGCCCTCCTGCAGCGGCGACAGGGGCCATACATCCTCAAGCTGTGACGTCTTGATCATACGTTTCCCCACTCCGCGTCCAGCTCGGCCGCCAACTCGTCGATCTCCGCCTGCGACACCCCGGGCAGGGTCAGATCGGACGGGGTGAGCATCGCCGCGGCCCCCGTCGCGGCATAGGCGACCATCCCCTCCAGCACCTGGAACCAGGCGGTCAGCAACTCATCCACATCGGTCTCGCTCAGCAGGCCGGTGGCCCAGGTGCAGCTGACGGAGAGCACCGGTCCGGTGCCCTGGTCGAGAACCGCTGCTCCGATCTCGACGAGGTGGGTCAGCGGCATGGCCGGATCCGCGCCCGCACCGGTCCGGAACTCGCCGGCGACCGCCCAGTCGTCGCCCCGGTCACCGGCTGACACCCGACCCAGATAGTTGAAGGCGAGCTGTGGCCGCGGATACCCGGCCAGGTGTGCCGCGGTCTGGGAGTTGAGGTATCGCAGCAGGCCGTAGCCGATGCCGTTGCGCGGCACCGCCCGCAGCTGTTCCTTAAGCTGCTTGAGCACGCGCGCCACGGCTTCCCCGCCGGCGCGCAGCTCCGACCACGTCTCGGCGCCGGGGTCGAGCCGTACCGGGTAGACGCTGGTGAACCAGCCGACGGTGCGGGACAGGTCCACTCCCGGCGCGAGATCCTCGCGACCGTGACCCTCCAGATCGAGCAGAACCGCGGTGTGGGCACCGCCGCGCAGCCGTCGTCGCCACTGGCTCGCCGCCGCGGCCAATGACGTCGTGAGCACCTCGTTGACCCGCATTCCGAACGCTGCCGCCACGTGTGTGACGAGCCCGGCGGTCACCGTCGTGGGCAGGGTGCGGGTGCACTGCGCGCTGGTCGCGGCGGTGTCCAGGACCGGGTCCAGGGCGCGCACACCGATCGGTGCGTCGCCTGCCCGCACCATCGCCTGCCAGACCGGCAGCTCCGCGACCCATCCGGGATCCGTCGCGGCCTGCTGCAGCAACTGCGACCAGCGCCGCACGGACGTGCCGACCGGGGCCGGCCGCGGCTGCTCACCCCGCCGCAGGTCGTGCCAGCCGGCCATCAGGTCGGCCAGCAGGATCCGCCAGGAGACGGCGTCCACCGCCAGGTGGTGGACGGTCAGCAGCAGCAGGCCGGCCTCCTCTCCGGCGTCCAACCACACCGCCTGCAGCATGACCCCGGCATCCGGGGCGAGACGGCCGCGCGCCTCGGCGGCCACGTGTTCCACCAGGGTGGGCAGGACGGATCGGGAGCGCGCGTCGACCGGAACCCGGCGCAGTACGCCGGCCGCGGACACGGTCCCCACCGGCGCGACCGACATCCGCCAGTCGGTACCGGAGCGGTCCAGCCGTAGCCGGAGCGCGTCGTGATGGTCGAGCAGCGCATTGAGGCAGGCGGACAGCAGGTCCATGGTGGCGCCGGGCGGCACCCGGACCACGCCGGTCTGGCAGAACCGGTCGACGGCGGCGTTCGACTCGGCGATCATCCGCATCACCGGGGTCAGCACGACGTCGCCGATGTCCGGCCCGGTGCCGGGGCGCGCCGGCGGCAGCGTCGCGGGCACGACGGTGGCGGCGGCCGCCAGCGACTCCACGGTCTGGTGCCGGAACACGTCGCGGACGGTCAGGGACAAGCCTGCGGTCTCGGCCCGGCTGACGAGTTGGATGGCGCTGATGCTGTCGCCACCCACGTCGAAGAAGCCGTCGTCCACGCCGACCCGGGGCAGTCCGAGCACGTCGGCGTAGATCCGCGCGAGGATCTCTTCGCGGCCGTCGCGCGGGCCGTGGTCGCTGACCACGATGCCGGTCTCGGGGCGTGGCAGGGCCGCTCGGTCCAGCTTGCCGCTGCGGTTGAGCGGCAGCGCCCGCATCGGGATGACGGCTGCGGGCACCATGTACCCGGGCAGGATCTCCGCGAGGTGCCGGCGTAGTTGCGCCGGGTCGATCAGCTCGTCCGGGGCGGGCACGGTGTACGCCGCGAGACGCTTGTCCCCGGGCCGGTCCTCCCGCACGACGACGACGGCCGATCCCACGGTGGGGTGGCTGAGCAACGCCGCCTCGATCTCCCCCAGTTCGATCCGGAATCCGCGAACCTTCACCTGGCCGTCGACGCGTCCGATGTACTCCATGTCGCCGTTGAAGCGCCACCGCACGAGGTCGCCGGTGCGGTACATCCGCTCGCCGGCGTCGCCGAACGGGCAGGCGACGAAGCGCTGCGCCGAGAGCCAGGGACGGCGCAGGTACCCACGGGCCACCTGCGCCCCGCTCAGGTACAGCTCGCCGACGACCCCGACCGGCACCGGCTGCAGCCGGTCGTCGAGCACATATGCCTTCGTGTTGTGCAATGGGCGGCCGATGACCGGGCCCGCCGTGGCTGGACCGATCCGGCACACGACCGCGTCGATGGTGTACTCGGTCGGACCGTAGAAGTTGTAACTGGCGGTGTCCGGCGCGTCGGCGAGGGTGCGCCAGAGCTGATCTCCGACGGCTTCACCACCGATGAACAGCACGGCGGGCCGGTGCTCGCCGCGCAGCAGGCCGGCCGCCACCAGCTGCTCGGTGAAGGACGGCGTGACGTCGAGGAAGTCGACGCACCGCTCGCGCAGATATCCCACGAGTGCCGCCGGATCGCGCCGGACCCCGTCGTTGATCAGGTGCAGGTGGTGGCCGGCCAGCAGCCACAGAAACCCGCACCAGGACGTGTCGAACGACATCGACGCCGTCAGCGCGACGTTGAGCCGTCGGCCGAGACGGCGCACCGCCGGGTCGATGAACTGCTCGACGTAGGTATGGAAGAGATTGACCAGGTTGCCGCCCGGTACGACGACCGCCTTGGGCCGGCCGGTGGAACCGGAGGTGTAGATCGCGTACGCCGGATGGCCGGGGCGCAGCACGGTACCGCGCTCGGCGTCCCGCACGTCGTCGGAGGGCAGGTCAACCAGGACGGCGGTCAGTTCGTCCAGCACGATCCGGTCGACCCCGGAGGGTAGGCTCCCGGCCGACACGGTGTCGGTGATGACGGCGACCGGCCTCGCGTCGGCGAACATGGTGGCCGTGCGTTCGGGCGGCGTGCCCGGATCGATGGGCACGTAGGCGGCGCCGGCCTTGACCACCGCCCAGATGGCGACCGCCAGTTCGATGCGCCGCGGCA
>JAVHWE010000264.1:0-7314 GCA_032160285.1 Micromonosporaceae bacterium
CCGAGGGCAGCGAGGGCTGCAACTACCTGCTCGCCGTCGACGTCGACATGAACACCGTCGACGGGTACGCGATGTCGAGCTGGGCCGACGGGTACGGCGACTTCGCCATGGTGGCCGACCTGGCCACCCTGCGCCGCACGCCGTGGCAGCCGGGTACCGCGCTGGTCGTCGCCGACCTGGCCTGGTTCGACGGCACCCCGGTGGTGGCCTCGCCGCGTCAGATCCTGCGGCGGCAGCTCGACCGGGTCCGCGAACGCGGCCTGGTCGCCTACGCCGGTACCGAACTGGAGTTCGTGCTCTACCGCGACTCCTATGAGGACGCCTGGCGGCGCGGGTACCGCGACCTGACCCCGGCCAACCAGTACAACGTGGACTATTCGCTGCTGGGTACCGCGCGGGTGGAGCCGCTGCTGCGCCGCATCCGCCGCGAGATGGCCGCCGCCGGACTGCGACCGGAGAGCGCCAAGGGCGAGTGCAACCTGGGCCAGCACGAGATTGCCTTCCGGTACGACGAGGCGCTCGCCGCCGCCGACAGCCACGCGATCTACAAGAACGGCGCGAAGGAGATCGCGGCGCAGGAGGGCATGGCACTGACCTTCATGGCGAAGCCGAACGAGCGTGAGGGCAACTCCTGCCACATCCACTTCTCACTGCGTACCGTCGACGGGGCGCCGGCGTTCGCCGGTGCTGGCGGCGACGGGGCGCCGGCGTCCGCCGGACCGGTCGACGGCACGCCGTCGTCGGCCGGCCGGGGCCAGCCCGGCATGTCGACGCTGATGCGGCAGGCGCTCGCCGGGATGCTCGCCACGATGAGCGACTTCACCCTGATGTACGCGCCGAACGTCAACTCCTACAAGCGGTTCCAGCCCGGCTCGTTCGCCCCGACCGCCCTGCGGTGGGGTACCGACAACCGCACCTGTGCGCTGCGCGTGGTCGGCCACTCGCCGGACTCCCTGCGGTTCGAGAACCGGTTACCGGGTGGCGACGTCAACCCGTACCTGGCGATCTCGGCGATGGTGGCCGGTGTGCTGTACGGGATCGAGAACGAACTGGAGCTCGAGGACGCGTACGCGGGCAACGCCTACGCCGACGAGACCGCGCCGCACGTGCCGGCGACGATGCGCGACGCCGCGGACCTGTGGCGGGGGAGTGTGCTCGCCCGGCAGGCGTTCGGCGACGAGATGGTCGAGCACTACGCCAACTACGCGCGCGTCGAGCTGGCCGGGTTCGACGCCGCGGTCACCGACTGGGAGCTGCGCCGCGGCTTCGAACGCCTGTGAGGACGGGGGCGGGATGGACCTGATCAACCCCGCGACCGAGGAGGTCGTCGCGACCGTCGAGCCGACCGGGTTGGCCGACACCGACCGCGCCATCGACCGCGCCGCGCTGGCCTTCGACGGCTGGCGGGCGGTCGCGCCGGCCGACCGGTCGCGGCTGCTGCGGCGGTTCGCCGCCGCGGTCGACGACCACCTCGACGAGCTGGCCGGCCTGGAGGTCCGCAACTCCGGCCATCCGATCGGCAACGCGCGGTGGGAGGCCGGCAACGTCCGGGACGTGCTCAACTACTACGCGGGTGCGCCGGAGCGGCTGTCCGGCCGGCAGATCCCGGTACCGGGCGGGTTGGACGTGACGTTCCACGAACCGCTCGGCGTGGTCGGGGTGATCGTGCCGTGGAACTTCCCGATGCCGATCGCCGGCTGGGGCTTCACGCCGGCACTGGCGGCCGGTAACACGGTGGTCCTCAAGCCCGCCGAGGTGACCCCGCTGACCGCGATCCGCCTCGGCGAGCTGGCACTGGAGGCCGGTATCCCGGAGGGCGTGTTCACCGTGCTGCCGGGCAAGGGCCGGGTCGTCGGTGAGCGGTTCGTGACCCACCCGGCGGTCCGCAAGGTCTGCTTCACCGGTTCGACCGAGGTGGGCAAGCAGATCATGGCCGGCTGCGCGGAGCAGGTGAAGCGGGTGACCCTCGAACTCGGGGGCAAGAGCGCCAACCTGGTGTTCGCCGACGCCGACCTCGCGGCCGCCGCGGCCGCCGCGCCGGCCGCCGTCTTCGACAACGCCGGCCAGGACTGCTGCGCACGGTCGCGGATCCTCGTCCAGGCCAGCGTGTACGACACGTTTCTGGCCCTGCTGGCGGAGGCGGTGACGGCGTGGCGGGTCGGCGATCCGGCCGATCCGGCCACCGAGATGGGGCCACTCATCACCGCCCGTCAACGCGAGCTGGTGGGGGCCTACGTGGAGGCCGGTGAGGTGGCGTTCCGGGGATCGTGCCCGTCCGGCGCCGGCTTCTGGTACCCGCCGACCGTGCTGCTGTCCGACGAGGGTACCGAGCCGCACTGGCGGGAGGAGATCTTCGGACCGGTGGTCTCGGTGCTCCGATTCGATACCGAGGCCGACGCGGTTCGACTGGCCAACGACACCCCGTACGGGTTGTCCGGTTCGATCTGGACCCGCGACGTGGGTCGCGCGATCCGGGTGGCGCGCGCCGTGGACGCCGGCAACCTCAGCGTCAACTCCCACTCGTCGGTGCGTTACTGGACGCCGTTCGGCGGCATGAAACAGTCCGGCCTGGGCCGCGAGCTCGGCCCCGACGCGCTGCTGTCCTTCACCGATGTCAAGAACGTCTTCATCGCGACCTCCCCATGATCAGGGTGTTGAGACCATGATCATGGGGCGTTGAGACCAGGGGGAAGAATGCGGCGGTTGAGTGGCCGGGTGGCCGTGGTGACCGGCGGGGGGAGCGGGATCGGGCTGGCCACCGCGCGGCGGTTCGCCGAGGAGGGTGCGACGGTCGTCGTGGTCGACATCGACGTCGCGGCCGGGCGGGTCGCCGCCGGAGAGGTCGGTGGGGAGTTCGTGGCGGCCGACGTGTCCGACGAGGATCAGGTGCGGGCGCTGTTCGACGGTGTCGTCTCCCGGCACGATCGGGTGGACGTCGCTTTCAACAACGCCGGCATCTCCCCGCCCGACGACGACTCGATCCTCACCACCGGCCTGGCCGCCTGGGAGCGGGTCCACCTGGTCAACCTGACCAGCGTGTACCTGTGCTGCAAGTACGCGATCGGACACATGCGGCGCCAGGGCAAGGGTTCGATCATCAACACGGCGAGCTTCGTCGCGCTGATGGGCGCCGCGACCTCACAGATCGCGTACACCGCGAGCAAGGGCGGCGTGCTGGCGTTGAGCCGCGAACTCGGCGTGCAGTTCGCCCGCGAGGGGATCCGGGTCAACGCCCTGTGCCCGGGACCGGTGGCCACCCCGCTGCTGATGGAGCTGTTCGCCAGCGACCCGGAGCGGGCCGCCCGCCGGCTGGTCCACGTCCCGATGGGCCGGTTCGCCGACCCGGCCGAGATCGCCGCCGCGGTCGCCTTCCTGGCCAGCGACGACGCGTCGTTCATGACCGCGTCCGCGTTCGTGGTGGACGGCGGCATCACCGGCGCGTACGTGACCCCGCTATGAGCCGGCGGTCAGGTGACGCGGTCGCGGCGGGTCGGCGGCCGGGTGACCGGGGGTCGACGTGAGGCGGCGGCCGGTGATCGGGCTGACCACGTACGCGGAGCATGCCCTGTTCGGGCGCAACGCCGCGGTCGCCGCGGTGCTGCCGATGTCCTACGTGCGCTCGGTACACGGCAGCGGCGGCCGGGCCGTGCTGATCACCCCGGACGCGCCCGATCTCGACGTGTTGGACGGCCTGGACGCGATGATCTTCACCGGCGGTGCCGACGTCGATCCGGCCCGCTACGGCGAGGTACCGCACCCGGCCACGGTGGTCGCACCCGACCGGGACGCCGCCGAGCTTCTGTTGATGCGGGCCGCCGTCGACGCCGACCTGCCGGTGCTCGCCATCTGTCGCGGCATGCAGCTGCTGACCGTGCTGTACGGTGGCGCGCTGCACCAGCACCTCCCCGCCGTGCTCGGCGCGGACACCCACCGCCCGGTCACCGGCCCCGGCCTGGGTGAACATCCGGTACGGCTCGCGGCCGACAGCGCCTGTGGGCATGTTCTCGGCGGGTCGGTCATCGTCAACTCGTGGCACCACCAGGGCGTACGCGATCCGGGCCGGCTGCGGCCGACCGGCTGGTGCCCCGACGACGGGCTCATCGAGGCGGTCGAGGACCCCGATCGCCGTTTCGTCATCGGCGTGCAATGGCACCCCGAGGAAATGCCCGACCGCCGACTGTTCACCGCCCTGGTCGCCGCCGCACGGCCCGACGCGCTCGCCGCCCTCGTCACCGCCGCACGGCCCGACGGGCTCACCGCCCTCCCTCCCGCCGACGCGCCCGTCACCCCTGCGCCGGCCGGCCCCGGCCCTGGGCCCGGTGTGGCGGTTGCCACGTCCGACGACTGATATTCCGCTTCCCATTTCGGTGATCGGATTGCCACGATCAGACGATGGGGAAGGTGTATGACCACATCGGCGGTCGGCTGCGTGACTTTGTCCGGGCCCAGCCGGTGTTCTTCGTGGCGACGGCGCCGACCGGCGCGGACGGGCACATCAACCTGTCGCCGAAGGGCACGACCGGCAGCCTCGCCATCCTGGACGAGCATCGGGTGGCGTTCCTCGACTACACCGGCAGCGGCGCCGAGACCATCGCCCATCTCCGGCAAAACGGGCGGATCGTACTGATGTTCTGCGCGTTCACGGGGCCGCCCACGGTGGTGCGCCTGCACGGCAGGGGCGAGCCGATATTCCCGGCCGATCCCCGGTTCGCGGCCTTGACGTGGGCGTTCGCGCCGCCCGAGCCGGGCCTGCGCTCGATCATCGCGGTGGACGTGAACCGGATCAGCGATTCGTGTGGGTACTCGGTGCCGTTCATGGACTACGTCGGCGAGCGGGACCTGCTGAGCCGCTACAACGGCCGCAAGACCGAGGCCGAGATCACCGAGTACCAGGTGCGGCGCAACGCGACCAGTTTGGACGGCCTCCCGGCGGTACCGGTGTCGGCAACCACGCAGCCTGGTCGCCACGGCGCGGGTACCGGATAGGCTGGACCCATGCGCGCCACGTTGACCCCCGGCAAGCTGTCCCCCTGGCGGCAGGTGCCGCCGCAGATCCAGCGCCCGGAGTACGTCGGGCGCAAGGCCCCCAAGCGGTACCGGGGTTCCGACGTACAGACCCCGGAGACGATCGAGAAGATGCGCCTGGCCAGCCGGCTGGCCGCGCAGGCGACCCAGCTTGCCGGGGAGCACTGCAAGCCCGGGGTCACCACGGACGAAATCGACCGGGTCGTCCACGAGTTTCTGTGTGACCACGGCGCGTACCCGTCGACGCTCGGGTACAAGGGCTTCCCCAAGTCCTGCTGTACCTCGCTCAACGAGGTCATCTGCCATGGCATCCCGGACACGACGGTGATCGAGGACGGCGACATCGTCAACGTCGACGTGACCGCCTTCATCGGCGGCGTGCACGGCGACACCGACGCCACGTTCTGCGTCGGTGACGTCTCCGAGGAGGCCCGTCTGCTGGTGGAGCGCACCCACGAGGCGATGATGCGCGGCATCCGGGCGATCGCCCCCGGCCGCCATCTCAACGCGATCGGCCGGGTCATCGAGGCGTACGCGAAGCGGTTCAACTACGGCGTGGTGCGTGATTTCACCGGCCACGGTATCGGCGAGGCGTTCCACTCCGGCCTGTACGTGCCCCACTACGACAATCCCTCGCTCACCACGGTGATGGAGCCGGGGATGACGTTCACCGTCGAGCCCATGATCACCCTCGGTACGCACGACTACCAGATGTGGAACGACGGCTGGACGGTGGTGACCTCCGACCGGCGCTGGACCGCCCAGTTCGAGCACACCGTCGTGGTGACCGAGGACGCGTACGAGATTTTGACCCTTCCCTAGGATCGGCCCGTGACCCCCGATGCCGCTCCCGCCGCCCTCGACCCCGACCACCATGCCGACGTGTCCGGCGGCTGGCTGCGGCCGGCCGTGTTCGGGGCGATGGACGGCCTGGTCACCAACATCGCCCTGATCGCGGGCGTCGGTGGCGGGGGAGTGAGCTCCCACAGCATCGTTCTCACCGGTACCGCCGGGCTGGTGGCCGGTGCCATCTCAATGGGTCTCGGCGAGTACACCAGCGTGCAGACCCAGAACGAGCAGGTCGAGCACGAGGTGGCCAAGGAGCGCCGGGAGCTTGAGCACAACCCGGATGCCGAGGCCGCCGAGCTGGCGGAGGTGTGGATCGGCCGCGGTCTGCCGCGCGACCTCGCCCACGAGGTGGCCGCGGCGCTCGGTCGCGATGTCGACCAGGCCCTGCGGGTACACGCGCAGGAGGAGCTGGGCGTCGACCCGCACGAGACCCCGAGCCCGTGGGTGGCGGCGTTCTCCTCGTTCGTCTGCTTCTCAATCGGGGCGTTGGTGCCGCTCCTGCCGTACCTGCTCGGTATCGACCTGCCTGACACAGACGTGTTGCGGCTCGCACTGCTGGCCGGCGGGTTCGGTCTGTTCTCCGCGGGCGTGTTGACTGCCCGGTTCACCCGTCGCCGGTGGTGGCGCAGCGGCCTGCGGCAGTTGGTACTGGGCGCGGCGGCAGCGGGTGTGACCTACGGGATCGGCGCGCTGATCGGCTCGACCGTCTCCTGAGGTGGCGGCGTCAGCCCAGGCCGGGGAACGCCACCGTCGCGGGGCTCACCCCGGCCAGGTGACGGGCCCGCGTCGCCCGTACCGCGCAGTCGATCAACGCGTCCGCCGCCGCCGCCCGGTCGTCGCCGGTCGTCGCGGGAAGGACCGGGCGCCACTGGCCGGCGCAGCGCTCCTCCACCGTGATGGCCAGCCGCAGCGCCGACGCCTGGTCCGTGACCGGGCTGGGCAGCGCGTACGCCGGCTCGGCCGGTGGCGCGCTGGCCTTGAGGTCGGCCAGCCGCAATTGCAGGGCGTCGCGTCGGGCCCGGTGGGCGGACTCGGCCTGCACCGCGAACGGCACCGTCGCGCTGTCCAGATGGGCACCGAGCACCCCGTACGCGTATATCGCGGCGTGTTCGGCCCGCAGTGCGTCGGCCAGCGCGGCGGTGTTCACACCAGTACCTCGCCGTGGCTGGCCCGGGCCGCGGCGATCGAGCCGAGCAGCGCGGCCCGGTACGACGGCGCCGCCAGGCAGGCGGCGCGGGCCGCCGCCGCCGCCTCCTTCTCCGCGCCCGCCAGCGCCGCGATGGCCGAAAGGCTGTCCGCCGGCACGTCGGTGGCGGGGGACGGACCGGACGGACCACCGGACGCCGCCGCCAGGCCGGGGCCGATCTCGCGGGCGAGCGCCCGCAGGTGTTGCCGGTGGTCGTCACACAGCGGTGTCAGTCCCGGGGCGAGCGCCGGCAG
>JAVHWE010000297.1:0-4142 GCA_032160285.1 Micromonosporaceae bacterium
GGCCGTCGGCCATCACCTGGGCGCTGGCGCCGCCGCCGATGTCGAGGAAGTTGGCCGGCCGGACGGGTGTGTCGCCGCCGACCTGTTCCCCGGCGTACGCCACGACGTCCAGTGTGGACATGACGAGTCCGGCGCCGTTGCCGATGATGCCGACCTCACCGTCGAGCTTGACGTAGTTGAGGTCTTTGGCCTTGGCCGCCCGCTCCAGCGGGTCGATCGCCGACTCGTCTTCGAAACCGGCGTTCTCGGGGTGCCGGAAACCGGCGTTCTCGTCGAGCGTCACCTTCGCGTCGAGCAGGAGCACCATGCCGTCGGGCGTGCGGGCCAGCGGGTTGACCTCGACCAGGGTGGCGTCCTCGGCGACGAACGCCCGCCACAGCCGCACCGCGATGTCGGTGATCTGGTCGGCGACGTCGGACGGGAAGCCGGCGGTACGGACGATCTCGCGGGCCAGCGCCTCGTCGACGCCGGTCAGCGCGTCCACCGGTACTTTGGCGACCTTGTCCGGCGCCTCGTCGGCGACCTGCTCGATCTCCATGCCGCCGGCCGTACTGGCAATACACAGAAATGTCCGATTGGCGCGATCGAGCAGGTACGAAAAGTAGTATTCGGCCGCAATGTCGGCCGTCGTGGTGATCAGGACCTTGTGGACGGTATGCCCTTTGATGTCCATCCCGAGAATGCGGTCGGCGTGCGCCCGCGCCTCGTCGACGGAGTCGGCCAGCTTGACGCCACCCGCCTTGCCCCGGCCGCCGACCTTCACCTGGGCCTTCACGACCACCCGGCCGCCGAGCCGGGCAGCGATGGCGGCGGCCTCATCTCCAGTGGTGGCGACCCCGCCGCCCAGCACCGGCAGCCCGTGCCGGGCGAACAGCTCGCGCCCCTGGTACTCGTACAGGTCCACGACAACCTCTTCCGGTGATCCGCCGGCCGGGTGCGGCCCGCCTCCGGCGCAGCCTAGCGAGGCGGCGATCGCGACCGTCCCAGTGGGTACGCCGGGTGTGCGGTCACCCGCCGCCCACCATCATCAACACTCTCAGGAAAAACACCGCCACGGTGCGTAACCCCTGCTCTGAGCAGGTCGTTGAGTGTGATGTCAGCGCGCGACACGGGCGGAAACCAGCCGCAGCGACGACGAAGATGGCCGATGCCCTGTCGGTCGAGGGGTGGCGACGGGGCATCGTGCATGAGGGGCCGGGCGTGTGAGGGGTGCGTCCGGCCCCTCCCTTTCGCGTACCCGTAAGCCCTTGCGCGACGCCGCCAGGCGCTCACCCGGCGATGTTCGCCCGCACCCACTCCACAATAGACTCGGTACTGGCGCCCGGCGTGAAGATCTTCGCGACCCCCAGCCGTGCAAGTTCCGGAATGTCGGCGTCCGGAACGATCCCGCCACCGAAGACCACGATGTCGTCCGCGCCGCGCTCGCCCAGTAGCTCCAGCACCCTGGCGAACAGCGTCATGTGCGCGCCGGACAGCACCGAAAGCCCGATCGCGTCCGCGTCCTCCTGGATCGCGGTCTCCACGATCTGCTCCGGAGTCTGGTGCAGCCCGGTGTAGACGACCTCCATGCCGGCGTCCCGCAGCGCCCGCGCCACGATCTTCACCCCACGGTCGTGGCCGTCCAGCCCCGGCTTCGCGACAACAATCCGGATGCGTTCGCCCATGGTCGAAAAGGTACCGCGCCGACGTACGCACACCGGGTGCGACCCGGAAGACACCTACGCACCACGGAACGACCGGAAGACAAGCCGCGCACATCGGGTGTGACCACAGAAGACACCGCGCTCGCCAGGGCGCGGCGGCTTGTACCAAAGGTAACGAAATGGCTACATTGTCTCCCGGTTGCCGCCGCGGCGTCGACCGTGTCCCAGCCGGCTACCTCGGAGGATGTGCGTGGACCAGCGGACCTCGCACGGCCGCCAACGCGGAGGTCGGCACGCGACCGTCCACCGTCGCCGTACCGTCCGGCGCTCCCTTCGGTACACGACGTTTGCGGGGTTGGTTGTGGTCGGCGCCACGGCGGCCATGCTGGCGTCCGGCCCGGCGGTGTCGGCGCTGCGCACCCCGGCCATTCTCGGCGCGTTCGACGGCGGTCGGGCCGGGCCTGACGGCCCCGCGGCGCTCGTCGACCGTCGACCCGGCGGCGACCGTACCAGCCGATCCGACTCGCGCGGCGCCACGATCGCGGTCAGCCAGCAGCCCGGCCAGGACCTGTGGCAGTTGCCGGTCCGCGCCCGCTACACGATCACCTCGGGCTTCGGCGTCCGGTGGGGCAGCCTGCACCCCGGTACCGACCTGGCCGTGCCGGCGGGAACCCCGGTGTACGCGGCGAATGCCGGTACGGTAATCGTGTGCCACCCCAACGGCGGTTACGGAAACAACGTCATGATCCAGCACGAGGACGGCGTCGTATCCGTCTACGGGCACGGTTCGACGTTGCTGTGCCGGGCGGGCCAACACGTCAGAGCCGGTGAACTGATCATGCTCAGCGGCAACACCGGCTTCTCCACCGGACCGCATCTACACTTCGAGCTACGCCACTCCGATACGCCGTTCGACGCGGTTCCGTTCATGCGCGAGCACGGCGTGGACCTGCCGACACACGCCGAGGTCGTCCGCGGCGACGTCATGCCCTCGGACTGATGAGGCGTGGCTGTGCGATGGGGCCGGCGCCCGAACCTTCGCCGCGACCGCTTGTCTGTCCACCCACATTCTGCCGTCCACTGACACACGGTCCGGATCGTGTTGGGACGTTGCGCTGTCAGGCTCGCAGTAACTGTCGAAACCGGGCGTCGTCATCGTCCACCGGCGGGTCGTCGGCGTCGGCAACGAAGAACGCCAGAAAGCTGCTATCGGCGTTCGCTTCGGTCAACAGCTCGCACCACGACACAGGCGCTGCTGGTGTGAGGCGCTCGACCGCCTCGGCGAACTGCTCGTGGTCCAAGACATCCGTGGTTCCTCATCTCTTGCGGCACGGCGACGGTAAGACTTTGCGGTCGATCATTGCGTGTTCTCCTCATGTACCCAGGTAGAGCCGTTCGAGGTCGACAAGTGCGACGTCCTGTCGCGCCGCCGCGGTTTTCTGCAGTAGCCGGGTGAACCCGGCTCGGCCAAACAGCAGAAGCTTCGGCTGCTCCTCGGTCGCCTTCGGTGGCAGGAGGGTACGCAGGTGTTCCAGTCGGTCAAGTTCCGCGACGTCGACGGGCTTCGCTGTTGCTTTTGCCTCCCCGATCGCCAGCACCTGGTCCGGTTCGAACGGCACCGACCGGGACGCCACTACATCGAGTTCGTGGCCCTCGCGATGTTCTCGGCAGGCGAGGGTCGCCGGTCGCACCCAGCTCGGCGTGCCGCCCAGCGTCTCAGTCGACGCCTGAGCGAGGGTCCACTCCCGGGCCAGGTCCTCGAAGTGCGGGCCGTAGATCTTCGCGGCCACGGTGTCAGTGACGTCAGTCCACACGCGAGCTGATTCGTGCCTGACCAGTCGCCCTTCGTGTCGCGATACGACGAGCTGGTGAAACCGGATCAGCGGATCGGCGATGCGGTAGATCCCGCGCTCGTCCTTGAACGCGTCCTCCACCCTTTCCAGGAGGCCGATCTGCTCCAAGCCTGTGAGTAGCGCGATCCGCTCCAGCCACGGTAGAAGACCGAGTACCGAGCCCGTTGTCGCCCAAGGGCCGCCTGACTCGCAGCAAAATCGCGCCCCTAGATCTTCTCGATCGCGGCGTGGCGCAGCACGATCCACATCACCTGGTCGCCGAAGTCGATCTGGGCCTGGGCGCGGGCACCGTACCCCTCGACGGCCATCACCCGACCCATCCCGTACCGCTGGTGGGTGATCCGGTCACCGGCGGCCAGCGCCGGCACCTCGGAGCGGGCCAATTCACTGGCGGTGGACAGCTTCGAGGCGTCCAGCCCGAGCCGCTGCCCCAGCTCGGCGGCCTTCGGTGTGCCGCCGACGAACCGGTTGTTGCGCTCGACCGGGCCAGCCGCGCGGCCGCCGACCCCGCCGCCCCGACCCGACCAGCTCGTGTACGCGGCCTCGGTGCGCTCCCAGCGCATCAGCTCGTCGGGGAGCTCCGCCAGAAAGCGCGACGGCGGGTTGTACTGTGGCTGGCCCCACGCCGACCGGGTGACCGCCCGCG
>JAVHWE010000307.1:0-3372 GCA_032160285.1 Micromonosporaceae bacterium
CGGATCGCGTCGAGCAGCTTGGTCTTACCGTGGTCGACGTGGCCCATGACGGTCACCACCGGTGGGCGGATAACCAGGCGAGCCTCGTCCACCTCGGCGTCGAGATCGATGTTGAACTGCGCGAGCAGTTCGCGGTCCTCGTCCTCGGGGCTCACGATCTGCACGTCGAAGCCCAGGTGCTCGCCGAGCAGCAGCAGCGTCTCGTCGGTACACGACTGGGTCGCCGTCACCATCTCGCCCAGGTTGAACATCTCCTGGACCAGCGAGCCCGGGTTGGCGTTGATCCGATCGGCGAAGTCGGACAGCGACGCGCCGCGCGGCAGCCGGACAACCTGTCCCTGGCCACGCGGAGCACCCGAGCCCATCGTCGGCGCGGACAGGTTGTCGAACTCCTGCCTGCGCTGCTAATACCACTTCCGACCACGCGTCGGGCGGCCACCCGGACGCCCGAAGGCACCCGCCGCGCCACCGCCGCGGCCACGACCGCCACCACCGGGGCGACCGGGAGCGCCGGCACCGGCACCGGGTGTTCCACCGCCACCGGGGCCGCCGCGGAAACCACCGCCGCCACCACCGGGGCCACCGCCACCGGGACGGAAACCACCGCCGCCGCCGCCGCCACCGGGGCCACCGCCACCGGGACGGAAACCACCGCCGCCGCCGGCGCCGGGACGACCGGCGCCACCGCCACCGGTTCCACTGCCCGCGGGACCGCTGCGGAAGCCGCCGCCACCGCCACCGGGGCGACCGGCACTCCCACCGCCACCGCCACCCGGGCCACCGGCCGGACGACCCGGCCGTTGGCTCGGCATCTGGGACGGGCTTGGCCGCGGCGGCATCGAGGCCGGGTTCGGCCGCGGCGGCATGGCCGCCGGGTTCGGCCGGGCCCCACCGGCCGCCGCGGGCCGTTGGCCCCCGGCCGCCGGGTTGATGCCGAACGGGTTGTTACCGCCGCGCGCGGGTGGGCGACCGGCCGGGCGCACACCCGGACCACCGGGGCGGGCGGCCACCGGGGGTACCGACGGAGCCGGCGGGGTCGGGCGGGGAGCCGGACCCGGCAGACCGCCACCGGTCGGCGGCGGCTCGCGGCGGACCGTCTCCCGCTGCTTCGCGGCCTGTTGGGCGGCCCGAACCTGGGCCTCCTGCTCGGCCTTGAGGGCGGCGGCGCGAACCTCCGCGGCGGCCACCTCGATGTCGTGCGCGCTCGCCGGATTGACGACCGGTGCCTGTGGCCGGGGCGGCCCGGGAACCGGACTACGCCGCGCCGGCGCCGGGGTGGCGGTGCGCTTGGGGGGTGCCGGCCGGGCCGACACCTTGGATTCACCGGTCACTGTGGCCGGGGCTGCCGGCTCTGCCGGACGGGCGGACTGACCGGCGGGTGCCGCCGAACCTGCCGCATAGGCCGCGCGCAGGCGGCGGGCGACGGGCGCCTCCACCGTGCTGGACGCGGACTTCACGTACTCGCCCATCTCCTGAAGCTTGGCGAGCACATTCTTGCTTTCGACCCCGAGCTCTTTGGCTAGCTCGTGTACGCGGGCCTTGCCTGCCACTGCACTCCTCATTCCGAGGCCGGCGGCGGCGAACCCGCGCCGACCTCACTCGTGCACTTGAAGCCTTGTCATTTCAGGGACTTCATCGTGTGCTCATGTCGGTCGTCCTACCTTGCTGGTCCGGGTGGGGCGGGACGCGCCCACCATCGGCGGTTCCGAGCGGATCGACGTGGCTACAGACGACCTCGACGAGCGGTCCGGTGTCAACGACCCCGGAGACACGAAGCGCGCGCCCGAAGGCGCGGCGACGTTCCGCCAGTGCGAGGCAAGCCGGATCGGGGTGCAGATGCGCTCCCCGCCCCGACCGTCTGCGTGTCGGATCGGGCGCGAGCATGAACTGGTCAGCACCACACTCGATCGCGACTACCCGCAGTAACTCGGAGGCTGGCACGCGTTTCCGACAACCAATACAGGTGCGCACCGGCCGGGCAAACCCGGCCGTCGCCGGAAACACGCGACGTACCACTCAGAGAGTCTACCCTCTGTACTCCGACGACGGTCAGCCCACCTCGCCGGCCCGGTCCGTCGTGGACTGCGACACCACCTCGGTGTCGGGTCGGATATCGATGCGCCAGCCGGTCAGCCGGGCGGCGAGGCGGGCGTTCTGGCCCTCCCGACCGATGGCGAGCGAGAGCTGGAAGTCGGGCACGGTGACCCGGGCCGCCCGGTTGGCCGCGTCGACGACCTCGACCCGCAGCGCCTTGGCCGGCGACAGCGCGTTGCCGACGAAGGTGGCCGGATCGTCGGACCAGTCGATGATGTCGATCTTCTCGCCGTGCAGTTCACTCATCACGGCCCGGACCCGGCTGCCCATCGGCCCGATACAGGCGCCTTTGGCGTTGACGCCGCTGACGGTCGCGCGTACCGCGATCTTGGTGCGGTGGCCCGCCTCCCGCGCGATCGCGGCGATCTCCACGCTGCCGTCGGCGATCTCCGGTACCTCCAGCGCGAACAGCTTCTTGACCAGGGCCGGGTGCGAGCGGGACAGGGTGATCTGCGGACCCCGGAACCCCTTCGCCACATGGACGACCACGCACCGGATCCGCTGCCCGTGCCCGTACACCTCGCCGGGCACCTGTTCGGCCGCCGGCAGGCTGGCCTCCACCTTGCCCAGGTCGATGGTGACGATGCCCTTCTCGGTCCGCGCCTCATGCGCCTGGATGACGCCGGTGACCAGGTCACCGTCGCGGCCCGAGTACTCCCCGAAATGCGCCTCGTCAGTGGCCTCCCGCAGGCGTTGCAGGATCACCTGCTTGGCGGTCATCGCGGCGATCCGGCCGAAGTCGTGCGGGGTGTCGTCGTACTCGCGGACCACCGTGCCGTCCGCGTCGTGGTCCTGCGCGTAAACGGTCGCCGCGCCGGTCTTGCGGTCGATCTCCACCCGGGCGTGCGGGTTGGAGCCCTCCGTGTGCCGGTAGGCGGTCAGCAGCGCGGTCTCGATCGCGGCGAGGATCGTGTCGAACGGGATCTCCCGCTCGCGTTCCAGGGCGCGGAGAGCCGCAAGGTCGATGTTCACTCCCCGTCATCTCCTTCCTCGTCATCGATCTCGGCGATCTGGCCGAGCCCGCGGTCGGCGTCGTCGAGCCCGTGGTCGGCGTCGTCGACCTCCTCGTCGGCGCCCAGCTCGGACACCCGGTTGAACTCGATCTGCACCCGGCCAGGGCCCAGCTCGGAGTACGCCAGTCGGCGTGGCTTCCGATCGGCGTCGAGATCGACCCCGTCGTCATCGGCGGCGGCGATCCGACCGGTGACCGAGGCGCCCGCGACGGTCACCTTGACCAGCCGTCCGACATTGCGACGCCAGTGCCGGGGAAGGGTCAAC
>JAVHWE010000374.1:0-6272 GCA_032160285.1 Micromonosporaceae bacterium
TACCAGCCCACCGTCGCGACGCAGCCCGCCGAGGCGACGCGCGGCCCGGTCGATCACGTCCGCCGCCATCACCCGGTACGTGGTGTACTTGCCGCCCGCGACCAGCATCAACCCCAGCATCGGCTCAACCACCGCGTGCTCGCGGGACAGCGTTGAGGTCTGCTCGTCGCGGGTGTGCGGGCCGGACCGGTGCCGGGCCTCGGAGGTCAGCAGCGGCCGCAGGCCGGCGTAGACACCCTCGATGTCGTCCGGGGTCACCGGCCGGTCAAGGACCTGGTTGACCTGTTCGAGCAGGTACGCGATGTCCGTGGCGGAGGCCGCCGGGTGGCCGCGGTCGAGGTTCCAGTCCGTGTCGGTCGTACCGATGATCCAGTGCCCGCCCCACGGGATGACGAACAGGACCGATCCCGCCGTACGTAGGATCAGGCCGGCCTCGCCGGTGATCGCCGAGCGGGGCACCACAAGGTGCACGCCCTTGCTTGCCCGTACCCGCAGCCCGGTCTGCTCGGGCTGGCCGGTCGACGACAGCATCTCCGAGACATCGTCGCTCCACACCCCGGTGGCGGCGACCACGGTGCGCGCATCGACCGTGAACTCACCGCCGCTCTCCAGATCGCGTACCCGGACCCCGGTGACCTCCCGGGCGGACCGCACCAGCCCGACGACGCGGGCGCTGGTCGCCACCGCGGCGCCGAGGCTCGCCGCGGTCCGTGCGAGCGTGACCACGAACCGGGCATCGTCGACCTGGCCGTCGTAGTACTCGATCGCGCCGGTCAGCGAGTCCTCCCGCAGGCTCGGGAACAGCCGGCGGGCCGCCCCACGCGACAGGTGCCGGTGCATCGGCATGCCGCGGTTCGGCGACCCGTGGGAGATCCGTCCGACGAGCGCCGAGGCGGTGGCGAACGCGTCGTAGAGGGCGACCCCGGCGCCGTAATATGGCCGCCGCACCATCCGGCCCGGTAGTCCCCTGGGTCCCGGCTCGGCATTGAGCAGCACCAGGAACGGCACCGGCCGTACCAGGTGGGGTGCCAGCCGGGTGGCGAGCAGACCGCGCTCGCGCAGCGCCTCGTGGACCAGGCCGAACTCGAGCTGCTCAAGGTATCGCAGACCGCCGTGGATCAGTTTCGACGACCGGCTCGACGTACCGGAGGCGAGGTCCCGAGCCTCGATCAGCGCGACCGACAGACCCCTGGACGCCGCGTCGAGGGCCGCGCCGGCACCGGTGACGCCACCGCCGATGACGCAGACGTCGAAGCGTTCGGATTCCAGCCGGGCCAGGTCGGCGGTGCGCCGCTGCAGGGACAGCTGCCCGGCGGTGAATCGGGACACCCGAGGATCTCTGCGCACGTAGTCCACCGTAGCGCCCGCCGGCGCTCGGCCGAGGCGGTCAGCCGACGCCCGCCCCGGTCGGCCGCTGACGCGGTCACCCGACAGCCCGGCTTAGCCGGGGCGGTCAGCCGACGGCCGCCCCGGTCGGCCGGTCGACGGCGGTTCGATCCAGCTCGTCGAGGGTGGCCGACGACGGCTCCCGCTCCGCGCGTACCCGCGCCGCCACCGCCTCGGTGTCGCGCAGCACCCGCAGTGCGTTCGCCCACGTCAATTTCCCCCGGTCGGCGCGCGACCAGCCGCGGGTGGTCAACTCGGCCAGCAGGGCGGGGTAGCCGGCGACGTCACCCAGCCCGGCGGGCATCACGGCGACGCCGTCGAAGTCGCCGCCGAGCCCGACGTGGTCGAGGCCGGCCACCACGCGTACGTGTTCGACGTGGTCGGCGACGTCGCGGACGTCACACGGCGGCATGGGATTGCCGCTCAACCACCGCGCGCGGCCGGCGTACCAGGAGGGGCCACCCGACGGGTACGCGGCGTCCAGGCGCTCCTGGACGGCGAACAGCTCGACCGTCCACGCGCGACAGTCCTCCCGGAGAAACCCGGGTACGAACGTCACCATCACCACCCCGCCACTGTCGCGTACCCGGGTGAGCACGTCGTCGGGAACGTTGCGGGGATGATCACAGAGGGCCCGCGCGGACGAGTGGGAGAAGAAGGCCGGCGCGGCCGACGTGTCCAGGGCGGCGTGCATGGTGGCGGGCGCGACATGCGAGAGGTCGACGAGCATGCCGAGCCGGTTCATTTCCCGGACGACCTCGTGTCCGAATGCGGACAGCCCGCCGACCACGGGTTCGTCGGTGGCGCTGTCGGCCCAGGGCGTGTTCCGCGAGTGGGTGAGGGTCAGGTACCGCACACCCAGCGCGTACAGCATCCGCAGCGCGCCCAGTGAGCTGTCGATCGAGTGGCCGCCCTCCGCGCCGAGCAGCGAGGCGATCCGCCCGCCGGACCGCGCCGCCACCACGTCCGCGGCGCTGGTCGCGAACGCGAGGTCGGCGGGGTGGCGGGCGATGAGCCGGCGGACCGCGTCGATCTGCTCCAGGGTCGGAGTGAGCGCCGCCCCGCCGTCGGGCGGGCAGGGCGCGTACACCGACCAGTACTGGGCGCCGACCCCGCCGGCCCGCAGCCGGGGAAGGTCGGTGTGCAGTCCGCTGGCCGCCTGGTCGCGGGCGATGTCGAGCGCGTCGAAGTCGTAGCGGACCCGAGACCGTAGCTGCCAGGCCAGATCGTTGTGCCCGTCGAAGATCGGCTCATCCATCCCCCGACGTTACCGGCGCGGGCGCCCCTATGCCCGGAAGCGGTGGGGGCGGGCCCGCCCAGGGCCCGCCCCCACCGTTGTCGCATGATTTCCGAGCGCGGCTCGGGAGCCTCTGAGCTTCGCTCAAAAGTCCCTGGCTCGGGAGCCTCTGAGCTTCGCTCAAAAGTCCCTGGCTCGGGAGCCTCAGAGCTTCGCTCAAAAGTCCCTACGTCGGCGACTTCTGAGCTTCGCTCAGAAGTCCATGTCCCCGCCGCCGCCCGGCGCACCCGCCGGGGCCGGGTGCTTCTCCGGCTTGTCCGCCACCACAGCCTCGGTGGTCAGGAACAGGGCCGCGATCGAGGCCGCGTTCTGCAGCGCCGAACGCGTCACCTTGGCCGGGTCGATGATCCCGGCGGCCAGCATGTCGACGTACTCGCCGGTCGCCGCGTCCAGGCCATGACCGGCCTGGAGGTTGCGCACCTTCTCAACCACGACGCCGCCCTCGAGGCCGGCGTTGACGGCGATCTGGCGCAGCGGCGCGTCCAGCGCGACCTTGACGATGTTGGCACCGGTCGCCTCGTCGCCCTTCAGGTCCAGCTTGTCGAACGCGGTCTTGCCGGCCTGCACCAGGGCGACGCCCCCACCGGGGACGATGCCCTCCTCGACGGCCGCCTTCGCGTTACGGACGGCGTCCTCGATGCGGTGCTTGCGCTCCTTGAGCTCGACCTCGGTGGCCGCGCCGACCTTGATCACCGCAACGCCACCGGCCAGCTTGGCCAGCCGCTCCTGCAGCTTCTCGCGGTCGTAGTCGGAGTCGCTCTTCTCGATCTCGGCCCGGATCTGGTTGACCCGACCCTGGATCTGCTCGGCGTCGCCGGAACCGTCCACGATCGTCGTCTCGTCCTTGGTGACGACGACCTTGCGGGCGCGGCCCAGCATGTCCAGGCCGACGCCGTCCAGCTTGAGGCCGACCTCTTCGCTGACGACCTGGCCACCGGTGAGGGTGGCGATGTCCTGCAGCATCGCCTTGCGACGGTCACCGAAGCCGGGAGCCTTGACGGCGACCGACTTGAAGGTGCCGCGGACCTTGTTGACGATGAGCGTGGCCAGGGCCTCGCCCTCGACGTCCTCGGCGATGATCAGCAGCGGCTTGGTCGACTGCATGACCTTCTCCAGGATCGGGAGCAGGTCCTTCACCGCCGAGATCTTGCTGTTGACGATCAGGATGTACGGGTCGTCGAGGACGGCCTCCATCCGCTCCGCGTCGGTCCAGAAGTACGGAGAGATGTAGCCCTTGTCGAAGCGCATACCCTCGGTGAGCTCGAGCTCCAGCCCGAAGGTGTTGCTCTCCTCGACGGTGATGACGCCTTCCTTGCCGACCTTGTCCATCGCCTCGGCGATGATTTCACCGACGGTGGGGTCACCGGCGGAGATCGACGCGGTCGAGGCGATCTGCTCCTTGGTCTCGACGTCCTTGGCGAGCTTGGACAGCTCCTCCGCCACGGCGAGGACGGCAGCCTCGATGCCCCGCTTCAGGGCCATCGGGTTGGCGCCGGCCGCGACGTTCCGCAGACCCTCCCGGACCAGCGCCTGGGCCAGGACGGTCGCCGTCGTCGTGCCGTCGCCGGCCACGTCGTCGGTCTTCTTGGCGACCTCCTTGACCAGCTCGGCGCCGATCTTCTCGTATGGTTCCTCGAGCTCGATCTCCTTGGCGATGCTGACACCGTCGTTGGTGATCGTGGGGGCGCCCCACTTCTTCTCGAGGACGACGTTGCGGCCCTTGGGGCCGAGCGTCACCTTCACGGCGTCGGCGAGGACGTTCATGCCCCGCTCGAGGCCGCGGCGCGCCTCTTCGTCGAACGCGATAATTTTGGCCATTCGGCGTTGTCCTCCTGGACACACTCACGGCATGCACCGGTGTCCTCCGATGCCGCACCGCTGCTTACGCACCATCGTCAGCCCACCCAGCGGGTGCTGGACAGACTCATGGCCGGGCCGGATAGCCCGCGACGACCGGTCCCGCGCCGGACCGCCCCGACCGGCTTAGACGACACCGATCGAACCGGTCACGACCGGTGACCCCACCGCCCCGACCGCTGGCACTCAGCACATCCGAGTGCCAGTCCCTTGTTTAGCACTCTCGCCCCGCGAGTGCAAGCAAACCTCGGGCGTCGGCGGCGGCCGGGCCGAGCCGCCGGGTGGCCGGGCGCGCACGGGAACGGGCAACGACAAGGGTTACGGATGGGTAACCGCAGAAACAGCCGCAAAGATTCGGCGGGTCGGCTGTGAATGAGCTGTCACAATCAGCAGGACACCGCTCCCCGGTTGAGGAACGGTGTCCTAGGAATGGTGTGAGCTTAGCGTAATCAGGACGCGAGACGAACGTTCTCCGCTTGTGGACCCTTGTTGCCCTGCGCTATTTCGAACTCGACGCGCTGACCGTCCTCCAGCGACTTGTAGCCATCCATCTGGATCGCCGAGAAGTGGACGAATACGTCCTGCCCCCCGTCAACGTCGATGAAGCCATAGCCCTTCTCGCTGTTGAACCACTTGACGGTGCCCTGTGCCACGGTGCACTTCCTCACTTCGGTGGTGCTGGGTCTTGCCAACCCCCGACGTCGCGGTCGCGGCGTCGGGGCCGCCGGTGCATCGACGGGCGCGGGCGACACCGCCGACGAACGACGACCGAACACGCACGCTACACGAGGTCGCCCGACCCCGTACAGCCCCAAATCGGACAGCCGAATTAAGGTCTCGCATCGACGCCGGGGCCGCTGATCCCGGTTGACAGGCAGGGATCGCGGCTACTTCGCGGTCGGTCGCCGCATCGACGGCCGACGTTCGCGGATTCCGTAGATCGTGTCAATCGTGGCGCCGTGACTGGACCACCCGGAAGCGACTGGCTACGTACGCGCCGTCGGTCAAAGCGGCATTCGCGGCGGCATTCGCACCGGTACCGTGGAAGTCGGAGAAGGCGGCGGACTGGTTGACGAATACACCGCCGGTCAGATTTACCGAAACGTGCACACCGACGTCGAGTGCCACCTGAACCGCCGCGTCGACCACCTTGTCGTCAACCGAGTAAACGGACGCGGTGAGCGCACCCCGGCCGGTGACGGTACGCCGGAAAATCTCCAGGCTGTGTTCGGTGGAATCCGTTCCGATGACGAACGAGATAGGGCCGAACCATTCGTCGCCGTAGATCGATTCGGCCGCCGCGTCCACCATCAGGACCAGCGGGGTGCGGATGACCGCATCGCCGTAATCGGGGTGGACCACCGCTCGCGAGTCGAGCAGGACCGTACCGACGTCGCGCGCCCGGTCGATCCGGTCCAGTACGGCGTCGTTGACGATCGCGCCGGTCAGTTCGACCCCGCGGGCGGGATCGCCGGTGAGCCGGCCGACCGCGGCTGCGATACCGGCGGCCACGTCGGCGATGCCCAGGTGACCGACGCCGGTGGCGATGCCGCCGCGCGGTACCAGGATGTTCTGCGGCGTGGTGCACATCTGCCCGCTGTAGAGGGCCAGCGAGAACGCGATGTTGCGGCACATCGCGTCGACGTCGTCACACGAGTCGATCACGATGGTGTTCACGCCGGCCTTCTCCGTGTACACCACGGCCTGCCGGGCGTTCGCCTCGAGCCAGTCG
>JAVHWE010000470.1:0-13773 GCA_032160285.1 Micromonosporaceae bacterium
ACCTGGAAGCGATACCGGACGCGGGTCCGTCCCGGCCGGTTCTGGTCCTGGGTCTCACCGCGGTGCCGGGGGCCGGCGACAACTTCCTCGCCGCCGACGACGACCGGACGGTTCGTCAGATCGCCGAACAGCGGCAGGCCCGCCGACGTGCGGCGCAGATGGCCAACTCGCGCGGCCGGGCCACCCTGGAGACGCTGTTCGAGCAGATGAAGGAGGGCGAGAAGACCTCGCTCGCACTCATCATCAAGGGCGACGTTTCCGGTTCGGTGGAAGCCCTCGAGGACGCCCTCGTCAAGATCGATGTATCCGACGAGGTCCAACTCAAGATCATCCACCGTGGTGTCGGTGCGATCACCCAGGACGATGTCAACCTGGCGAGCGCGTCCGACGCGATCATCATCGGGTTCAACGTTCGGCATGCGGAGCGGGTCCGTGAGCTGGCCGACCGCGAGGGCGTGGAGATGCGGTACTACACCGTTATCTACCAGGCAATCGAGGAGATCGAGGCGGCGCTCAAGGGTCTACTCAAGCCGGAGTACGAGGAGGCGCAGCTCGGTACCGCCGAGGTGCGCGAGGTCTACCGTTCGTCGAAGGTCGGCATTATCGCCGGCTGCCTGGTCCGCTCCGGAATCATCCGGCGTAACGCCAAGGCCCGGATTCTCCGGGACGGTGCGGTGGTGTCCGAGAACGCGACGATCGCCTCGCTGCGCCGGTTCAAGGATGACGCCACCGAGGTCCGCGAGGGCTTCGAGTGCGGCATCACGTTGGGCGGCTACAACAACATCCAGGTCGACGACGTCATCGAGACGTTCGAGATGCGGGAGAAGCCGCGCGCCTGACATGACAGGCACGACGACCGGCCCCGCGGCGACGCCGCGGGGCCGGTCGCGTCGATAACGGTTCGTCGCGCCAGATGCCCCGAACTAAGATCTCGACGTGTACACCGGTACCGCGCTCTTCGACGTGCTGCTGCCCGGCGACTCCCGGTCCCTGAAGGCGAAACGGTCGTACGTGCGACCGATCGTGGCCGCCCTGCGCCGGGTCGAGGTGGCGGCCGCCGAGGTCGGCGCGCTCGACCTGCACGGCCGCGCGGAAATCGCGGTCGCCGTGGTGGCCGCCGACGCCGGCCACGTCGGCCGGGTCCTCGACACCTGCGAGAACCTGGTCTCCGGCCGGCCGGAGATCGAACTGCTGTCGGTGCGCCGCCGACTGTACGGCGAGGAGGACTAGGTACCGGCGCGCGATCAGCGGCGGTCGCGGTCACCGGGTGCGTGGCCGGAACGGGTCGCGCCGCACAGGTAATGTCGAGACGTTGGTCGACACGCGGAGGTGAGCGAGATGACGGACCCGGCACGGGTGCGCCGGCACTACGCCGAGCGGGTTCGGGAGTTGGTCGCGTCGGTGGTGCGGACCCAGATCAAGGATCCCCGCCTCGGCATGATCACGATTACCGACGCCCGGATCACCGCCGACCTGCGGGAGGCCTCGGTCTTCTACACGGTTCTCGGCGACGCGGCCGCCGAGGCGGGCACCGCCGCGGCCCTGGAGAGCGCCAAGGGTCTGCTGCGCAGCACCGTCGGCAAGGCCCTGGGCCTGCGCCACTCGCCGACCCTGACGTTCGTCCTCGACAACGTGCAGGACCAGGCCAAGCACCTGGAGGAGCTGCTCGCCGCGGCGCGTGACGCCGATGCGGAGGTGCAGCGGATCGCCGCCGGCGCGACGTACGCCGGCGACCCCCAGCCGTACCGGCTCGACGATGACACCGACTCCGGTGAGTTCACCGACGAGAACGCGGCCGAGCCCGCCGGTACCCGCGAGCGGAGCTGACCCGCAACCCGGGGCCCGGGGTATCCCCGAGCCCCGGGTTGCCTTCTCAACTGACTGGGCTCGCACCCTTGCCGACCACCTGGGTGTTTTGTCCGCCTGTAGGACCAGCGCGGCATGTCCTGGAGTCTGGGAAACCGGGGCACATCGTGGACCTGAACGATAACTTAGACACAGTGGGAGGCACCGCCGTATACCCCTCGTGACGAGGGATCACGGCGTGCGGTACCGCCCACCATTCGGTTCGAGGTCGACTCACCCTGTCGACTCGGCTCCGCGAGTGGCCGTCCGCAGCCGGTGATCCCGGTGGTGACGGACTCCCGCGAACCAGCCGTGTAACGACGTTCGAGGAGGCTTGTCATGTCCGAGCAGCCCAAGCCGCAGCCCAAGCCCGACATGGGCGCCAAGGACAGTCGCGAGCAGGCCAGAGCCGCGCTCCAGATGTCGATGGACCGGCGCTTCTGACGCCATCGCGCGCGATCGCGCTAGCCGCGGGGCCGGCCCGGGTGCGTGCCAGTATCTGACGGATGACCGCGCCGACCGTCGTACCCGTCGCCCGCAGGGTCGCCGTTCTGGCGCTGCCGGCGATCGTGGTCCTCGCCGCCGAGCCGCTCTACGTCCTTGTCGACACCGCCGTCGTCGGTCACCTGGGCCGGACACCGCTGGCCGCGCTCGCCCTCGGCGGCAACGTGTTGTCGGTCGCGGCCTGGGTGGGCAGCTTCCTCGCGTACGGCACCACCGCGCGGTCGGCTCGCCGCTACGGTGCCGGTGACCGGGCCGGGGCGGTCGCCGAAGGTGTCCAGGCGTCCTGGCTGGCGCTCACCGCCGGGTTGCTGATCGCGGTGGGCGGTCAACTGCTCGCCGGTCCACTCGCGACGGCGCTGGCCGGTGACAACGACGCGGTGGCCGACGGCGCCGCGCGATGGCTACGGATCGCTGTCCTCGGCGCTCCCGGCCTGCTGCTCGCGACCGCCGGCAACGGCTGGTTACGGGGTGTGCAGGACACGCGGCGGCCGATGTATTACGTCCTCGGCGCCAACCTGCTGTCCGGCGTCGCCTGCCCGATTCTGGTGTACGGCGTCGGGCTCGGCCTCACCGGATCGGCCATCGCCAACGCGGGCGCCCAGACCCTGGTCGGCACGCTTTTCGTCCGGGCGCTGGTCGTCGAGAACGTGGGGCTGCGACCACGGTTCGGCATCCTGGGCAGCCAGCTCGTCCTCGGCCGCGACCTGCTGGTACGCGGCGCCGGTTTCCAGGTCTGCTTCGTATCGGCTGCCGCCGTGGCGGCCCGGTTCGGCCCGGCGGCCCTTGGCGCGCACCAGATCGCCCTGCAGCTGTGGATGTTCTGCGCCCTCGCCCTCGACGCCGTCGCGATCGCCGCGCAGGCACTCGTCGGTGCCTCGCTCGGCGCCGGCGACGTGGCCTTCGCCCGGGTGCTGGCCCGCCGGATCGCCGGCTTCGGCCTGCTGTCCGGCGTCGCGTTCGCCGCCGTCGTCGGCGCGCTGGCCGGGGTACTGCCGAAGCTGTTCACGTCCGATCCGCAGGTGTACCGGCAGGCGGCGCGCGTCTGGCCGTGGTTCGTCGGTATGCAACCGCTCGCCGGCGTGGTGTTCGCGCTGGACGGGGTGCTGCTCGGCGCCGGCGACGTCCGGTTCCTGCGCAACGTCACCCTGGTCGCGACCCTGGGCGGCTTCCTGCCCGCCATCTGGCTGGCGTACTGGTTCGACATCGGCCTGACCGGGGTGTGGGCCGGGCTGACGCTGCTGATCGTGATCCGGCTGGTGGCGCTGCTGGTGCGGATCCGCTCCGGCCGGTGGGCAATCGCCGGCGCGACCCGCTGACCCGCCGCCGCGGACCCGCTGACCTGCCGCCGCGACCCGCCGGCCAGCCGCCGCGAACCGCTGACCACCGGCGGCCCCGCCAGCCAGCCGGCGCGACCCGTTGACCGTCTGCCAAGCTGTCACACCGTGAACAGACGTGCGCTGGGGCCCGGCGGGCTGGTCGTGGTCGACAAATCGGGCGGCATGACCTCCCACGACGTGGTCGCGCGGGTCCGCCGGCTGGCCGGTACGCGCCGGGTGGGGCACGGCGGCACGCTCGATCCGATGGCGACCGGCGTCCTGGTGATCGGCGTCGAGCGGGCCACCCGACTGCTCACCTATGTGATCGGCGCGACCAAGCGGTACCAGGCGACGATCCGGCTCGGTCAGGCGACGGTGACCGACGACGCCGAGGGTGAGGTCACCGCCAGCGCGTCCGCCGCCGGGGTTACCGAAGATCGGATCCGGGCGGAGCTCGCCCGCCTGACCGGCACCATCGAGCAGGTACCCAGCGCGGTCAGCGCCATCAAGGTGAACGGCCGGCGGGCGTACGCGCGGGTGCGGGCCGGCGAGGAGGTCTCGCTGGCCGCGCGTCGGGTCACCGTGTCCCGACTTGTGCTGGGTGACCTGCGCCGGGTGGCCGACGACCGGCTCGACCTCGACGTGGATGTCGAGTGCTCGTCCGGTACCTATGTCCGGGCGATCGCGCGCGACCTGGGCGCGGCGCTCGCGGTGGGCGGTCACCTGACGGCGCTGCGCCGGACCGCGGTCGGTGCCTTCACGCTGACGGAGGCGCGGACGCTGGACCGGCTGGCCGAGCGGGACGATCCGGTGACGCTCCCGCTGTCGGCGGCCGCCGCCCGGTTCTTTCCGCGCCGGGATGCCGCCCCGGACGAGGCGCGGGTGCTCGGCCACGGCGGGTCGCTGGAGCCGATCGGCGTCGACGGCCCGTACGCGGTGTTCGGACCCGACGGTGAGGTGATCGCGGTGGTGGTGGAGCGCGGGGGGCGCGCCAGCGCCGAGATCGTTCTGAACCCTGCCGGCTAGGCTCCTCGATATGCAGCGATGGCGGGGGTACGACGCCGCACCCGGCGGTTGGGGCCGTTCGGTGGTCACCATCGGGGTCTTCGACGGGGTACACCGGGGTCATTCCGAGATCATCGGCCATACCGTGAAACGGGCCCGTGAGCTGGGCGTGCAGGCCGTGGTGGTGACCTTCGACCCGCATCCGTCCGAGGTGGTGCGGCCGGGTTCGCACCCGCCGGTGCTCACCGAGCCGGCCCGCAAGGCCGAGCTGATCGAGCAGCTCGGCGTCGACGTGCTCTGCGTGCTGCCGTTCACACTGGAGTTCTCCCGGCTGAGCGCCGAGGCGTTCGTGCACGACGTGCTGGTCGCCCACCTGCACGCCGCGCAGGTCGTGGTGGGGGAAAACTTCCGGTTCGGTCACCGCGCCGCGGGTGACATCGCGGCGCTGCGACGGCTGGGCCGCACGTTCGGCTTCGGCGTCGAGGCCGCCCCGCTGACCACCGGCGACCCGGCGTCGGAGGCAACGGCGACGATCATTTCCTCCACGTACATCCGGAGCTGTGTCGACGCCGGTGACGTGACCGCGGCGGCGCGCGCGCTCGGCCGCCCGCACCGCGTCGAGGGCGTCGTGGTCCGTGGCGACCAGCGTGGCCGGACCATCGGGTTCCCCACCGCCAATCTGCTGACCGGCGCGTACGCGGCCATTCCGGCGGACGGGGTGTACGCCGCGTGGCTGGTCCGTGGCCGGGGCGAACGGTTGCCGGCGGCGGTCTCGATCGGCACCAACCCGACGTTCGCCGGTCGCCAGCGTCGGGTCGAGGCGTACGTAATCGACTTTGACGGCGACCTGTACGGCGAGCGGCTGTCCCTGGACTTCGTCGCCCACCTGCGGGAGCAGCGCACGTACGCGACGACCGAGCCGCTCGTCGCGCAGATCCACGACGACGTGGCGCGTACCCGTGAGGTCCTGGCCGGCACAGATCGGGGGTGAGGAGACGCTCCGGCCGGTGTTTGTTAGGCTGGCTCCAACGCCAGGCAACTGGCGTGAGTCCGGGTGCCTGCTCGACGCCGCGGGTGCGGGCTCTCCAGTCATCATCCGTAAGGGAGATCATGGCGCTCGACGCTGCAGTCAAGCAGGAAATCATGAAGGAGCACGCGACGGTCGAGGGTGACACCGGGTCACCCGAGGTTCAGATCGCGATGCTCAGCAAGCGCATCCGCGACCTCACCGAACACCTGCGCGTGCACAAGCACGACCACCACAGCCGGCGTGGCCTGCTGCTTCTGGTCGGCCGCCGCCGCCGGCTGCTCAACTACCTGCAGAGGACCGAGATCACCCGGTACCGCGCGCTCATCGAGCGCCTCGGTCTTCGCCGCTAACCAGCCTCGCGGAGGGAGCGATGCGTGCTGACACCGGTCGTTCCCTTCGCGCGTACTGTCAGACTGGTACGAATGCCGCAGCGGATCCGTCGGCGCACCGGTCCTCGGTAGTGGTTCCCGGGATAGCGATCCCGAGGACTTCGATCGAAGACCGGCCGTGGACAGTCCGAGCGGGCGTACCGATTACCCGTTAGGAGCGGAACTCACCATGACCGAAGGCAGCAACCTCGGTACCCAATCCAGCCGGGCCGTGATCGACAACGGCCGGTTCGGCACCCGTGAGATCGTCTTTTCGACCGGCCGCCTCGCCAGGCAGGCCGCCGGTTCGGCGATCGCCCAGCTCGGCGAGACCGTCGTGCTCTCCGCGACGACCGCCGGCAAGCAGCCGAAGGAGCAGTTCGACTTCTTCCCGCTGACCGTCGACGTCGAGGAGCGGATGTACGCCGCCGGCAGAATCCCCGGCTCCTTCTTCCGCCGCGAGGGCCGCCCCAGCGAGGACGCGATCCTGACCTGCCGCCTGATCGACCGGCCGCTGCGCCCCACCTTCGTCAAGGGGCTGCGCAACGAGGTCCAGGTGGTCGAGACCGTGCTCGCGCTCGACCCGTCCCACCCGTACGACGTGGTCGCGATCAACGCCGCGTCGCTGTCGACCCAGCTGTCCGGCCTTCCGTTCAACGGCCCCATCGGCGCCACCCGGGTGGCGCACGTCGACGGCCAGTGGGTGGCCTTCCCGACCATCGAGGAGCTGGAGAAGGCCACCTTCGACATGGTCGTCGCCGGCCGGGTCGTCGGCGACGGTGACGGCGCCGACGTCGCGATCATGATGGTCGAGGCGGAGGCCACCCCGAACGTGGTCGCCCTGGTCGCGGCCGGCGCGGCCGCGCCGACCGAGGAGATCGTCGCGAGCGGCCTGGAGGCCGCCAAGCCGGCGATCCGTGAGCTGTGCCGGGCGCAGAGCGAGCTGGCGGCCGTGGCGGCCAAGCCCACCACCGAGTTCCCGGTGTTCCCGGACTACTCCGACGACATCCTGCAGGCGGTCACCGGGGCGCTGCGCGCCGAGGTCGCCGAGGCGCTGCGGATCGCCGGCAAGGCCGAGCGCGAGGAGGCGCTCGACCGGATCAAGGAGAAGGCGTACGCGGACGTCGCGCCGAACTTCGAGGGCCGGGAGAAGGAGGTCGGCGGCGCCCTGCGCTCGCTGATCAAGCAGGAGGTCCGCGGCCGGGTGCTGCGCGATCAGGTCCGCATCGACGGCCGCGGCCCACGCGACATCCGGCCGCTGTCCGCGGAGATCCAGGTGCTGCCGCGGGTACACGGGTCGGCACTGTTCGAGCGCGGCGAGACCCAGATCATGGGGGTCACCACCCTGAACATGCTCCGCATGGAGCAGAACCTGGACACCCTCGGTCTGGCCAAGTCCAAGCGGTACATGCACAACTACAACTTCCCGCCGTACTCGACCGGTGAGACCGGTCGGGTCGGTGCCCCGAAGCGTCGCGAGATCGGCCACGGCGCGCTGGCGGAGCGGGCACTGGTCCCGGTCCTGCCCGCGCGCGAGGAGTTCCCGTACGCGATCCGCCAGGTGTCGGAGGCGCTCGGCTCCAACGGTTCGACGTCGATGGGTTCGGTGTGCGCGGCCACCCTGTCGCTGCTGTCCGCCGGGGTGCCGCTGAAGGCACCGGTCGCCGGTATCGCGATGGGCCTGATCTCCGACGAGGTCGACGGCAAGACGAGCTACATCACGTTGACCGACATTCTCGGCGCCGAGGACGCGTACGGCGACATGGACTTCAAGGTCGCCGGCACCCGCGGGTACGTCACCGCGCTGCAACTGGACACGAAGCTGAACGGCATCCCGTCGGACATCCTGGCGTCCGCGCTTCAGCAGGCGTTCGACGCCCGCAACGCGATCCTCGACGTGATGAATGAGGCGATCGGCGCGCCGGCCGGCATGTCCCGGTACGCGCCGCGGGTCACCACGATCCGCATCCCGGTCGACAAGATCGGCGCGGTCATCGGCCCGAAGGGTCAGATGATCAACGCGATCCAGGACGAGACCGGCGCCGAGATCACCATCGAGGACGACGGGACGATCTACGTCGGCGCCACCGACGGCCCGTCCGCCGAGGCCGCCGTCGAGCGGATCAACGCGATCGCCAACCCGACCATGCCGAAGATGGGCGACCGCTTCCTCGGTACCGTGGTCAAGACCGCGGCGTTCGGCGCGTTCGTATCGCTCATGCCCGGCCGCGACGGCCTGCTGCACATCTCGAAGGTGGGCGGCGGCAAGCGGGTCGACAAGGTCGAGGACTTCCTCAACGTCGGCGACAAGGTCGAGGTGCAGATCGCGGACATCGACGCCCGCGGCAAGATCTACCTGGACAAGGTCCGCCCGGAGGGCGAGGAGGCGCCGGCCGCCGAGGGCGGCGAGCGTCCACCGGCCCGCGACCGGGGCGATCGCGGTCCGCGCGACCGGGGTGACCGCGGTGAGCGGGGCGACCGGGGGCCTGGCCGCGACCGGGGCGACCGTCCGCCGCGCGACGGTGCGACCGGGGGCGACCGCCCGCCGCGCGACGGTGCGACCGGGGGTGACCGCCCGTCGCGCGACGGCGGCGGCGACCGTCCGCCGCGTGACAGTGCCGCGGGCGACGACCGTCCGCCGCGTGACGGCGGCGGCGACCAACCCGGTGAGGGCGGCGACGGCGGTGAGGGCGGCGAGCGTCGCCGGCGGCACCGGCACGGCTGACCCGTGGCCAACAGTTCGGCTCCCGACGCGTTGGGCGGCACGGTACGACGTGCCGTGCTGCCCAACGGTCTGCGGGTGCTCACCGAGGCGATCCCGGCGATGCGGAGCGTGTCCTTCGGGGTCTGGGTCGCGGTCGGGTCGCGCGATGAGGCGCCCGAACACAGCGGCGCATCGCATTTCCTGGAGCACCTGCTGTTCAAGGGCACGGACCGGCGCACCGCGCTGGACATCTCCGCCGAGATCGAAGCGGTCGGCGGGGAGACCAACGCGTTCACCACGAAGGAGTACACCTGCTTCTACGCGCGGGTGCTCGACGACGACCTGCCGCTCGCCGTGGACGTGATGTGCGACCTGGTCGCCGATTCGGTGCTGGCCGAGGCGGACGTCGAGACCGAGCGCGGCGTGATCCTCGAAGAGATCGCGATGGTCGACGACGAGCCCGGCGACGAGGTCCATGACCTGTTCAGCGACGCGGTCTACGCCCGTCATCCGCTCGGCCGGCGGATCGCCGGCACCGTCGATACCATCTCGGCGCTGACCCGCGACGAGATCTACACGTTCTACCGGGACCGGTACACCGCGCCGGCCATCGTGGTGGCCGCCGCCGGCAACCTCGACCACGCCGAGGTCGTCGACCGGGTCGCCGCGGCGTTCGCGCGCAGCAGCCACTTCGGCGCCGCCGGCGTTCCCGTTCCCGGCCGCCCGACCGTGCCGTTGGTGCCGGTCACCGCCGGCGCTGTCAACGTGCGCGACAAGGACACCGAGCAGGCGCATGTCGTCCTCGGCGGCGCCGGTCTCACCCGGCACGACGAGCGGCGCTTCGCGTTGGGTGCGCTCAACAACGTGCTCGGCGGCGGCATGTCGAGCCGGCTGTTCCAGCAGATCCGCGAACAGCGCGGACTGGCGTACTCGGTGTACTCGTACACGTCCCAGTACGCCGATTCGGGACTGTTCGCGGTTTACGCCGGCTGCGCGCCCGGCAAGGTCGACGAGGTGCTGACCCTCGCCCGCGAGGAACTCGCCCGGGTCGCGACCGAGGGCGTCACCGACGCCGAGGTGGCGCGGGGCAAGGGCATGTTCAAAGGCTCGCTCGTCCTCGGCCTGGAAGACACCGGATCGCGGATGACCCGACTGGGCAAGGGCGAGCTGCTCTACCACGACATGGATGACGAAACGCGCACAGTGGACGGCCTGCTGGCCCGCATCGACGCGGTGACCCCGGAGGACGTGCGCGCGGTGGCGGCGGAGGTCCTCGTGAATCCCGCATCGCTTGCGGTGATCGGCCCGTTCGATGACCGCGACTTCTCCGGGATTGTCGTATAGGTCCCACGCCGGATTGTGCACTAGGTTGGGCACGTGACTGACGAGCGTGAACCCATCAGGGTCGGGGTACTGGGCGCGCGGGGCCGGATGGGCACCGAGGTCTGCCGGGCGGTCGACGCCGCCGACGACCTCGAACTGGTGGCCATGGTCGACGACGGCGACTGGCTGTTCAACGTGTCCGACGCGGGCGCCGACGTGGTGGTGGATTTCACCACCCCCGACGTGGTGATGGACAACCTGCACTGGTGTATCGACCAGGGGGTCAACGCGGTCGTCGGTACCTCCGGGTTCAGCGAGGCACGGCTGCAGCGGGTCCGCTCCTGGCTGGCCCACAAGCCCAATCTCGGCGTGGTCATCGCGCCGAACTTCGCCGTCGGCGCGGTACTGATGATGGATTTCGCGGCTCGTGCGGCGCGGTTTTTCGAATCGGCGGAGATCGTCGAGATGCACCACCCCAAGAAGATCGACGCACCCAGTGGCACCGCGGTCCGAACCGCCGAAATGATCGCCGCCGCCCGGGAAGGCATGGCCGCCATGCCGGATGCCACCAAGGACGAGATGGCCGGTGCCCGCGGATCCCTTGTGGAGGGTGTGCGGGTGCATTCGCTGCGGGCCACCGGACTCATCGCCCACCAGGAGGTCCTGCTCGGTACCGACGGTGAGACGCTGACCATCCGGCACGACTCGTACGACCGGAAGTCGTTCATGCCCGGCGTGCTGCTCGCCGTCCGTTCCGTGGTCGACCGTCCGGGCCTGACCGTCGGACTGGGCCCGCTACTCGAATAGCGGCTCAATCGCGGGCGGTCGGGACAGCCCGCAGGTCCACGTGCAGCCGCAGCTGCGCCACCAGCAGATCGTCGACGTCGAGCGCACGGACCGCGCCGTCGGGTTCCCAACCGGCCGCGGCGAGGAACGTGCGGGTGGCCGGGTCCCGGTCGTACGCCCACGCCACCGCGGTACGGAAGCCGTCGGCGCGCCAGCCGGCCACCCCGGCGGCGAGCAGCCGGCTGCCGTGGCCGCGCCGACCCCACCGCGGTTCGACCAGCAGATCGGTGACCGCGGCGACCGTCGCCGGGTCCAGCGGCGCCTCCGCCGGTGCCAACGCCGCCTCGTCGGTCGGGCCGGCGGCCAGGAAACCCACCGGATGCGCCGGCGCCGCCGCGTCGCTGTCGGCCTGCTCGATCGCGATCAGCACCCGGTGGCGTGGCGACGGCGGCGACACGATGGCCTCCCGCCAGCGGCCGGCGAGCCAGTCCGGGTCGAGGTCGTCGAGGATGCGCCGGGGGAGCAGGGTGCGGTATGCGACCCGCCAGGTGGTCAGCTGGATACGCGCGATCTCGCCGGCCTCGCCGGGCCGCGCCGGCCGGACATATCCAAGTGCCACGGACGGTCAGGGTACGGCGTGCGGTCAGCGCGGGTGGAGGGTGTACCGCACGGTCGGCATCGTGGCGGCACCGGCGAGGTAGGTGCCGACCGCGCCGTCGGCACCGTACCCGTACCGCCGGTAGAACCGGTCGGCCCGTTCGTTGCCGTCCAGCGCCCACAGCCGGACCGGTCGCGGACCGGCCGCGGTCAGGTGCGCCACGGCCGCGTCCATCAGCGCCCACCCGGCACCGGTACCCCAGTGGCCCGGGTGGACGTAGATGGCCCGTACCTCACCGGCGTTGTCGGGCTTCTCGGGCGGGGAGTACTCCGCCGCGCAGGCGAAGCCGACGATCGTCGCGGCGTTCGCGCCGACGGTTTCTCCGGCGACGGCGGGACCGGCGGCAACCGCAGCGACGGCAGCGACGGTGCGGGTAGCGGCGACGGCGACCGCCCCGGGCACGTCGGAGACGGGGGCGACCGCCGCGAAGATCGCCGTGCCGGCGGGCGGCCGGGCCAAAATCTCCCGCCACTGGCCGGACCGGGCGGCCGGATCAAGCCCTTCGAGGACCTCGTCAGGCAGCAGGCCACGGTAGGCGACCCGCCACGATGCCACATGGACCCGCCCGATCGCGTCCGCGTCGTCGACGCCGGCTCGGCGTACCCGTACCTCGGTCATGTCTGGATATGTAGCCGTCGCGGGCCCCTCCGGTCGAGGGGTTTTCGTCGTACCCGGCCGTTACTGTCGGCGTGATGGGCGTGGATTCGATCAGCGGGACCACAGCGCCGGGCACCCCGGCGCCAACAACGGCCGGGTCCGTGGGGTCGCTGACCGGGGCGCAGGCCCGCCGCATCGCCCTCGCGGCGCAGGGCTTCGCCGATCCGGCCCCGCGCGGAGCGGTCGACCAGCGGCACCTTCGTCGGGTGCTGCGCCGGATCGGTCTGCTCCAGATGGATTCGGTGAACGTCCTGGTACGCGCGCACTACCTGCCTGCCTACAGCCGCCTCGGACCGTACCCGGCCGAGTTGCTCGACCGCGCGGCCTACCGCCCGCCGCGCGAGCTGTTCGAGTACTGGGGGCACGAGGCGTCGCTGGTGCCGGTGTCGCTGTACCCGGCGATGCGCTGGCGGATGGCGCGTGACCACAAGTGGCCCGCAGTGGCCCGGATCACCGAACACCGCCCCGGCCTGGTGCGATGGGTGCTCGACGAGGTCCGGGCACATGGCCCGCTCACCGCCGCGGAGATCGAGGGCGACGTACCGCAGGTCCGGCGCGACAACTGGGGATGGAACTGGTCGGAGGTGAAGACCGTCCTGGAGTGGCTGTTCTGGCGGGGCGAGGTGATGGCGGCCCGCCGCAACGGCGCCTGGGCCCGGGTCTACGACGTACCCGAACGGGTGCTCCCCGCCGCGGCGCTGGCGGCGCCGGCGCTGGACCCGGCGGACGCCCACCGCGAGCTGACCCGGGTGGCCGCGCGCGCGCTCGGCGTCGCCACCGAACGCGACCTGCGCGACTACTTCCGGATGTCGCCGGCGGCTAGCCGGGCGGCCGTCGCCGACCTGGTGTCCGCCGGGGAGCTGACCCCGGTGTCGGTGGCGGGCTGGACGCACCCGGCCTACCTGGATCCGCGGGCCCGGCTGCCCCGCCGGATCAATGCGGCGACCCTGGTCAGCCCGTTCGACCCGCTGATCTGGGAACGGTCGCGGACCGAGCGGATCTTCGGTTTCCGGTACCGGATCGAGATCTACGTACCGGCCGCGCAGCGGGTGCACGGCTACTACGTGCTGCCGTTCCTGCTCGGCGACCGGTTGGTCGCCCGGGTCGATCTGAAGGCCGACCGGCAGGCCGGCGTCCTGCGGATACCGGCCGCCTGGCTGGAAGCTTCGCCGCGCGGCCCAGCCGGCCGGGGCCATCCCGGGCCGGGTGAGGTCGCCGACGCGCTCGCCGCCGAGCTGCATCGGCTGGCCGGCTGGTTGGGCCTGGCCGAGGTCGCGCCGGTGGCCGGTGGCGACCTCGCCGGCCCGCTGACGGCGGCGCTGACCCGCTGATCCGGCGGGTCGCGCGACCGTGACCGCCCCTGATCCGGCGGTTCGACGATCAGTGCTCAGCCAGCCGAGCGGGTGGTTGACGCGGTCAGTATCGACCGTGATCGCGATGCGCGCCGGCCCCGGCGCGGATGCCGCTGTCGACGAGCTGGATCGCGGATCGGGCGTGCGCGCAACCTTTGCCGGCCGGTCTTGCGTATGTGGGTGGACAACCAGCGCATGGGGAAGGAGTCGGATGGGGGAAGCGGA
>JAVHWE010000486.1:0-2886 GCA_032160285.1 Micromonosporaceae bacterium
AAGGGTGTACGCGACGTGGGCGATGGGCAGGTCGTGGTGCTCGCGCAGGAAGTCCCGCAGGCGCTCCGCCATCGTGCGCAGCGCCGCCTCGTCACGGGCGGACAGCGGGACGACGACCGGGCCGGCCACCGCCGCCGGCGTGCGCACGGGATTCGGGTACTCCTCGACGACGAGGTGGACGTTGGCTCCGCCGAAGCCGAAAGCGCTCAGCGCACCGCGCAACGGGGCCGGCTCGCCGGTGTACCGGTCGATGACCGGCAGCCACGGTTGCCGATCCCGGGCCACGTAGAACGGGCTGCCGGCGAACGGGATCTCCGGGTTGAGCCGGTCGGTGTGTAGCGACGGGACGATGGTGCGGTGCCGCAACGACAGCAGTACCTTGGTTAGTGCCGCGATCCCGGCCGCCGCCTCCAGATGTCCGACGTTGGACTTGAGCGAGCCGACCGCGCAGAAGCCGGTACGGTCGGTGTGCCGACGGAAGGCCTTGGTCAGGGCGGCAATCTCGATCTGGTCGCCCAGCGTGGTGGCCCCGCCGTGGGTCTCGATGTAGGTGATCGTCTCGACGTCGACGCCGGAGCGGGCCAGTGCCTCCCCCACCACCCGGCCCTGCGCCTCGGGACTGGGTACCGCGAAGCCGCTGGTACGACCGCCGTGCTGCAGCGCCGAGCCGCGGATCAGCCCGTAGATCTGGTCGCCGTCGGCCAACGCCTCGGACAGCGGCCGCAGCAGCACCGCGCCGACGCCCTCGCCCGGCACGTACCCGTCCGCGCCCGCACCGAAAACCCGGCACCGGCCATCGGTGGACAGCAGATGGTGCTCGGCCAGCCGCAGATACTTGTACGGGTGCAGGGAGAGGTTGACACCGCCGGCGATCGCGGCCCGGCACTCGCCGCGACGGATGCTCTCGCCGGCGAGGTGCAGCGTGGTCAGCGACGACGAGCACGCGGTGTCCAACGAAATGCTCGGGCCACGGAAGTCGAACGCGTAGGACACCCGGTTGGCGATCAGCGAGAAGGTGGAGGCCACGATCTGTGGATTGCCCCGGCTGATCTCTTCCAGCGCGTGTAGCTGGTAGTCGCTCCACATCACGCCGGCGAAGACGCCGACCGACCCGTCGACCCGGTTGGCGAGGTCGTCCGGGGTGTACCCGGCGTCCTCGATGGTCTCCCAGGCGGTCTCCAGGAACAGCCGCTCATGCGGATCCATCAGCTCGGCCTGACGGGGCGAGATGTTGAAGAACAGCGGGTCGAAGTCGGCGACGCCGTCGAGGAAGGCACCCCACCGGCTGTACGTCTTGCCCGGCGTGTTGCGACTGGCGTGGAAGAACCGGCGGTAGTCCCACCGGTCGGCCGGGATCTCGGTGACGCAGTCCCGACCGTCGTGGAGCAGCCGCCAGAAATCCCGCACCTTGGGCGCCCCCGGGTAGCGGCCGGCGAGCCCGACGATCGCGATGTCGTCGTCCGGGTCGATCGGTCGCGCGGCAACCGGCCACCGCCCGGACGCCGGACCGACCGGCACGCCACCGGATGTGGCGGCACCGCCGTCGCGCGTGGCGGCACCACGGTCGAGCGGTCCGGCAGGTCCGAGCACGGTACCGGCCGGCGCGGCGGCAGCGGCGGCCGGCGTTGCGGTCCACGCCTGGCCCGTGGCCGGTTCGGCCACCGGCGGGGTGGCCGCGTCGCCCGGCTCGGCCGGTGACGCCGTCGCCGGCCGGCCGGCCGTCGGTACCGGGTCACCGGCCGGCGGGTCGCTTGCGGGCCCGAGTCCCTCGGCCCGCAGATGCGCGGCCAGGCGCCGTACCGTCGGTTGTTCGAACAGCAACGTCGGGTACAGCTCGTGGCCCAGGCCCTTCTCGAGCTCGGCCGCGATCGTGAGCAGGTTCACCGACGTCAGGCCCAGGTCGTAGAAGCCCCGGTCCAGGTCCACAGTGGAGGCCTGGTCGCCCAGGGCGACGCCGACCAGGGTGGCGATGGTCTGCTCCAGTGACGGCTGGCGACCATCGGGTTGCCCGGATGGCGCCGATCCCCCGTCGGCGGGCTGGCCCGGGGCCGGCGTTGTGCGATGCGCCGCGCGGACCGCCTCGTCGGGCTGCACGGTGAGCGCGGGAGGCGGATGCTCCGTCGCGAGCCGGGTGATCAGGTCGGCGGACCGGACCCGTTTGGCCCGGAAACCGGTCAGCGCGGCCACCACGGTACCGTCCGGTTGGCAGATGGAGATGTCCGCGGTGACGGTCTCGGCGTCCAGCTCCCGCTGGGCGACCTTCGGCACGTACACCATGCCACGTGGACCGAGCCCCCCCGGCGCGCGGAACGACTCGATGTAGATGGGGATGAAGGGACGCCGCACCGTGTGTCGTTGCGCCGCGTCGAACTGCAGGAACGGCACCAGGGTCGCGAAGTCCAGGACGACCGGGTGGATGTGGAAGTGGTCGAGGTAGCCTTGCGCCGCCGCACCGAGCCGCACGTCGCCGAGCGAGTAGTCGGTGCCCCGGTAGACCGTGCCGTCCACCTTCATGAAATCCCGATGATGGATGTCGACCTGCCGGGCGAAGGCGTAGAGCGCATCGGCGTCCAGCGACTCCTCGGCACCGTCGACAAGCGCCCGGGTATCGAGCGGTGTCGGCGTCGGCAGTTCGGTCACGCGCAGTTCGGCGGTGAAGTTGGTGTCCCACGCCTCCTCGAGCACGACACCGGCGCAGATCGGCCGGCTGCGGACGGTCACCGGCAGGACGCCCGGCGCGGTCGGCCCGGCCACCGCCACCTGGACCTGACGGTCCCGTGTGCCGGCGGCGACCACCGGGGCGATGAACAGGCAGCGCCGAAGCTCCACCGTGCTCGGGTCGACGCCGCAGTGTCGGACCAGCCGAAGCACGAGATCCAGGAAGAA
>JAVHWE010000592.1:0-6120 GCA_032160285.1 Micromonosporaceae bacterium
GACATCGACGGCAGCCATCTCCGCCGCAAGGAGATAGCCGACTCGGGCGCCGAGCCTGCGTTCCGGGTCGATCGTCGCCGTCTGCTCAACCATGACGTGCGTCGTGACACCGCCGATCTCCACCGCCGGCCGGAACGTGGTATGTCGCGCGCTGGTCGATGTGGGAGCAACCAGGCACGTCGAAAGGGGCAGGTCGTCGGACTGCACAATCACCGCGTACCGGGTGCCACGCTGCTCGTGGCCCTGAGCATTGCGGGGAGCCTTCAGCTCGTACACCGCGCCGCGCATTACTCGGATTCCATGTCGGCCAGGATCGCCTGGGCCTCTGCCCGGTCGGCCGGATCGGCCGCTACCGAGCGGGCTTCCGCCTGTAGACGGTCCCGGCGCCGCACCCGGCGGGCCGTCAAGATCGCCGCTCGGATGATCTCCGACCGTTCGCCGCCATCCTCGGCCAATTCGGCGAGTGCTTCGTCCACGGCCGTGTCAGTACGGAATGTAATAGTAGGCACAGGCACATCGTAACACGATATGTAAGACAGTCCTTCACTTCGGTACGTGGTCGAGCTTCGGCGCGGACGCCGCCAGCCATCCGGCCACCTGGGTGCGTGAGGACAGGCCCAGCTTGCCGAGGATGTTCGACACGTGCACGGCGGCCGTCTTCTTCGAAATGTAGAGCCGGCCCGCGAGCTCGGCGTTGGTCAGTCCCTCGGCGACCAGCGCGGCGACCTCCCGCTCGCGCGGGGTCAGGCCGGAGTCTCCGGTCGCCGCCGCGCCGGTGACCGGCAACCCGACCCGGCCGCGCAGCGCGTCCACCTCGGCGACCCGCCAGCCGGCCCATCGGGCGAGCAGCCCGTCGGCGTCGAGGACGTGGGTCCGGGCCGCCTCGACCAGGCCGAGGTCGATCAGGACCCGGGCGGCACCGGTGTGGGCGCTCGCCCGGGCCGCCGGCCGCAGGATGGCGACGTCGGCGGCCGACTCGTACCCGGTCAGCGCCGCCGACCGGTCGCCGTCGGCCTCGTCGAGCTGCGCGTACACCAACTGGGCCCACCCGTCGGATTCGGCGCCCCAGTTGACCGAGTCGGCGAGCGGTCGCAGCCGGTCGGTCGCCAGCGTCGCCGCCAACCCGGCCGAGATCAGGTCGTGTACCTGTTCGCCGTAGGGCTTTCCGACCCGCTCGGCCACCGTGTACAGGTCGGTCAGGGCCGCCTCGGCAGCCGCCCGGTCGCCGCGCCGGCAGGCCAGGTGGAACACGAGGCCCGGGTAGGAGAGGTTCGGCTTGCTGATCGGCTCGCCCAGCCCGGTGATGATCGACGCGGCCCGGTCCAGCTCGCCGGCCTCCAGTAGCAGGCCGGCCAGGAACACGGCGTGGTAACTGCTGTCCCGGCTGGTGCGCAGGTAGCGGCCGTCGCGGCGGCGGCCGTCCTCCAGTGCGTCGATGGCCGCGCGCAGATCACCGCCGTCCATCGCCAGCCGGGCCCGGTTCTGGAAGTAGGCGGCCACCGCGAGCGACTCGAAGCCGGCGCGCTCCGCGTCGACCCGCATCCGCTCCAACAGCTGTGCGGGGTCGCCCAGCGACGACGGCGGGATGTTGCTGATCAGGTTGTTGAGGGCACGGGCCGCGATCAGCCAGTCGCGGGCCTCCTCGGCGTCGTCGGCGACCGCCAGCAGCAGCGTGCGGCCGGTATCCACACCGTCGGGCAGGTTCAGCAGCGCCGAGCCCTTCTCCACCACACCGGCCAGCCGGACGCCGGGCAGGTTCAGTCGTTCGGCGAGCTCGATGGTGCGGTCCGCCCAGGCGACCGCGTCGGCGCTCAGGTCGCGCAGCATGTACGACTGGGCCACGGTGGCCATGGCCTGCGCCTGTTCGGGACCCGGCGCGAGTTCGTCGATCACGACCCCGATCTCGCCGGTGAGGACGGCCATGTCGTCGGTGCGGCCGTCCTCCCACGCCAGCCGTACCCGCATCCGCAACGCCGCCGAGCGGTCCTCGGGCGCGGTGGCGGCCCGGCTCCACCGCTGCGCGTGCTGATCGGCGTCCTGGATCAGCCCGGCCAGCCACGCGGCCCGGGTCGCGCCCGCCCGCAGCTCGAGGTCCTCGCAGGCCTCCTCCAGACCCATCTCGGCCAGCGTGAGTGCCTGGTGCGCGGCGCCGATGGCGAGATAGCGGGCGCAGCCGGTCCGGGCCGCCGCCACCAGGTCGTCGTAGCGGCCCGCGCCCCGGGCGTGCCGGGCGATCACCGCCGGATCGGCGTCGCCGGCGGCGAGCAGCGTGTCGAGCGCCCGTTCATGCAGGCGGCGGCGTTCCCGCCCGAGGAGCTGGTCGGCGACCGCCTCGCGGGCCAGCGCGTGCCGGAAGCTGAACTCGTCCTCGCCGTTTTCGACCATCAGCCCCCGGCGGACCAGGTCGCGCAGCATCGGTACCAGATCGGGTTCGGACATCCCGGTGACGGCGGCCAGCAGGTCGAACGGAATCCGCTGCCCCAGGACCGCGGCGGCCTCCACCACCCGCAGCTGGCGCGGATCGACATCGTCGAGCTGGCGGCGCAGCGCCTCGGCCAGGTTCCACGGCAACGGCTGTTCACACAGCTTCTCCAGATCGAGACCGCTGTCACCACCCGCGCGCAGCAACTCCTCCAGAAAGTACGGGTTGCCGCCGGTCCGGTTGTGCAGCGACCGGGCGGCGCGGTAGGACGGGGGCTGCCCGTACACCGCCTCCAGCATCGCGGCCGTCTCGGCCTGGCTCAGGCGGTCCAGCCGCAGGTGGGTCACGGTGTAGCGGCGTTCCAGGCGGGTCAGCAGATCGGCCACCGGGTTGCGGCGGGTGACCTCGTCGGGCCGGTACGTCCCGATCAGCAGCCGGCGGCCGGGCAGGTCCGGAATGCGCTCGAACAGTGCGACGCTCTCCGGGTCCGCCCAGTGCAGATCCTCGAAGACGACGACGGCCGGTGGCGGCGCGGTCAACGCCGCGACGATGTCCAGCGCGGCACGCAGTCGCTCGACGGTGCCCCGCGTCGGGTCAGTCAACTCGGCCAGTCCGGGGGCGTCGACCTCGCGGGTGGGCGCCACCATGCGGTCAAGCGCGTCGAGCAGCACCCCGAACGGCCGACCGAGGGCACCGGGATCAGCCTGTGCCATCAGAACGCGGGTCTCGGCCGGCAGGCCGGCGACGACCTCCTGGGCCAGCCGGCTCTTGCCGATGCCGGCCTCACCGGCGATGAGCACGATCTGCGTGCGCGGGCCACCGGCCAGACCGATGACGCCCCGCAGCTCAGCCTCGCGCCCCACCATCACCGGGCTCACCGCACCGCGCCCTGCTCGCACCCCACGAGCGTACCGGCGGGTCGGGCGGGCGCCGGACGGCCGGCGGCCCGGCGTCCGCCCGGCGGTTCAGGACCGTCCCCTACGCCGGGCTCGTGCCACCCGGCGCCGCTGGGACGCCTCGTCGATAAGCTCCCGCTGCCGCTGCCGGACGATGTCGTACAGGGCGTCCGGGTAGTAAACCATCATGGCCTTGTTCCTTTCCGTTCGCGTTGACCCCAGTCTCGCGCGGTAAGGAGTGACTTCCCTCGGTAGCGGTTACCTATCTTTGCCGCCCGGCCGGTACCTAGAAGCACCCCGACGGGTCTAGGTACGCCTAGCCGGTCCTCAGGCGTAGTAGCGGTGGACCGCCTGGGCGACGCAGCACGGCTTCGGCGACCCGTCGCGCTCGACGACGAAGTCGATGACGGCCTGGACCCCGTTGCCGGCGACGTCCTCGACCGAGACCAGGCTGGCCGAGGCCCGGATCGTCGAACCGACCGGTACCGGGCTGGGGAACCGGACCTTGTTCAGCCCGTAGTTCACCCTGGTGATCACGCCCTCGATGGTCAGCATCTCGCTCCACAAGGGAATCAGCAGCGACAGCGTCAGGAAGCCGTGTGCGACGGTGCCGCCGAACGGGCCGGTCGCGGCCCGCTCGGGGTCGACGTGGATCCACTGCCGGTCGTCGGTGGCGGCCGCGAAGGCGTCCACCCGGCTCTGGTCGATGTGCAGCCACCGGCTGGGGCCGAGATCCTGTCCGACGAGCGCCTTGAGCTCGGCGAGTCCGCGCACGCTGGTGGTCATGGGGCGTCTCCTTCGGTACGGGCGGCATAGCGGCGGCGCAGTTCGGACTTGAGGACCTTCCCGCTCGCGGTGTGCGGCAGAGCCGCCACGAACTCCACGCTCCTGGGCAGCTTGTACCGGGCCAGCCGGGCGCCGAGGAACGTCAGCAGTTCCTCGGCGGGCGCGCGGCCGCCGGGTTTGAGGGCGACGACGGCCTTCCCGACCTCGCCCCACTTCTCGTCGGGTACGCCGATGACGGCGCACTCCGCCACGTCCGGGTGGGCGTACAGGGCGTTCTCCACCTCGGCGGGGTAGATGTTCTCGCCGCCGGAGATGATCAGATCCTTCACCCGGTCGACCACGAAGACATAGCCGTCCCCATCCACCACGGCCACGTCGCCGGAGCGCAGCCAGCCGCCGTCGGCGAAGGTGGCCGCGGTCGCGTCAGGCAGCCCCCAGTACCCCCGCATCACGTTGGGTCCCTGGATCAGGATCTCGCCCGGCTCGCCGGCGTCGACGTCGGTCAGGTCGGGCCGTGCCACCCGGACGTCGGTGAAGAAGTGCGGTACACCGGCCGAGCCCACCTTTCGCCGGGCCATCCACCGGTCCACCAACAGCGTGCCCGGGGCGGCCTCGGTCATCCCGTACCCCTGGACGAAGGAGAGCCCGCGCCGCAGGTACGTCTCGATCAGCGGACCCGGTACCGGGGCGCCGCCGCACATCAGGGTGCGTACCGAGGACAGGTCGGCCGTGGCCCACCGGGGCGAGGCCGCGATGGCCGCGTACATCGTCGGGACGCCGAACAGCATTGTGACGCGCCGCCGCTCGACCAGGTCGATCACCCGCTCGGGATCGAAATCGGGCTCGATGACCACCTGTCCGCCCTTGAGCAGGGTGGGCAGGCAGGTCATGTTCAACGCGGCGGTGTGGAACAGCGGCGCGGTGACGAGCGTGACCTCGTCGCCGGCCAGGTCGACGTCGACGAGGACGTTCAGCGCGTTCCAGGTGAGGTTGCCGTGGCTGAGCGTCGCACCCTTCGGCCGACCGGTCGTCCCGGAGGTGTACATGATGAGGCAGGGGTCGGCGAGCGCGACCGGTTCGTCGAGGGGCTCGACCGGACCCTCGGCGTGACCCTCCCCCACCCGCAGCACGTGCGCCGCGATCCCGGCCACCGTCGCCTCGTTTTCCGGGGCGACGATGAGCAGGCCCGCGCCCGAGTCGGCGAGCAGGTACCGGATCTCGGCCGCGGTGAGCCGGGAGTTGATCGGCACGAACACCGCGCCCAGCGTCGCCGTGGCGAACAGCGACTCCACGAACGCCGGGTGGTTCGGCCCGAGATACGCGACCCGGTCGCCCCGCTTCACACCGCGGGCGCGCAGCCCGTACGCGAGCCGCGTGACCCGCTCGTCGAGCTGGCGGTAGGTCAGCTCGCGGTCGGCGTGGACGACCGCCACGCGGGCCGGGGTCTTGCGGGCCCGCCGGCGCGGCCACGAGCCGATGCCCTCATCGCGCATGCCGCCTCACTCCTTCGCGAGACCGAGCAGCCGGGCCGCGTTCTCCTTGAGGATCAGCGGACGCACCTCGGGCTTGATGTCCAGCCGTTCGAAGTCGGCGAGCCAGCGGTCGGGGGTGAGCACCGGGTAGTCGGAGCCGAAGAGAACCTTGTGTTTGAGCAGCGTGTTGGCGTACTGAATGAGCTGGGGCGGGAAGTACTTCGGCGACCAGCCGGACAGGTCGATGTACACGTTCGGCTTGTGGGTGGCCACCGCGAGCGCCTCATCCTGCCAGGGAAACGACGGGTGGGCGGCGATGATCGTCAGATCGGGGAAGTCGGCGGCCACGTCGTCGAGGTCCATCGGGTTGGAGTACTTCAGCCGGATCCCGCCGCCACCCGGTACGCCGGCGCCGATGCCGGTCTGTCCGGTGTGGAACACCACCGGTACCCCGGATTCGGCGAACACCTCGTAGAGCGGGTAGACCATGGGTTCGTTCGGGTGGAAGGCCTGCAGCGACGGGTGCAGCTTGAACCCACGGACG
>JAVHWE010000514.1:0-6893 GCA_032160285.1 Micromonosporaceae bacterium
GATCGGGACCACGCCGCTTCGACTGACCAGCCCGACCGTCGGTTTCACGCCGACCAGTGAGTTGGCGACCGACGGGCTGAGGATCGAGCCGGACGTTTCGGTGCCGACCGTGATGGCGGCGAGCGCGGCGGCCGCGGCTACCGCCGGCCCGGAACTCGAACCGCTCGGAGTCTGGCTGACGTCGTACGGGTTGAGCACCTGGCCGCCCAGACCGCTGTAGCCAGACGGCATCCCGGCCGTGGTGAAGTTGGCGAACTCGGTCAGGTTCGCCTTGCCGAGAATGACCGCTCCGGCCGACTTCAACCGCTTGACCAGGAACGCATCGTCACCGGGGAAGGAGTTGCGCAGCGCGATGGCGCCGGCCGTGGTCGGCAGCCCCGACATGTCGATGTTGTCCTTGATCAGGACGGGTATGCCGTGCAGCGGACCGCGTACGCGGTGGCGGCGGCGTTCGGTGTCGGCCTGCTGAGCCTGCTCGACAGCCCTGGGGTTGAGGGCCCGCACGGCGTTGAGGCCGGGACCGTTGGAGTTGAGTCGGCGGATGCGGTCCAGGTAGGCATCGACGAGCTGCCGCGAGGTGATCACGTGTCCGGTCAACGCCTGCTGCAGTTGCGCGACGCTGGTCCGTTCGAGGTCGACGGGGAACGGGCGGTCCTTGGGCGCGGCCTGGGTGGGCAGCGCCAGGATGCTGGGGAGCATGACCATCGCCACGACGAGGAGCGTAGCGAGGATGGCCTTCGTCGCCCTTGGATGTGGCGTGGCTGGTGTCGCGGTCGTTGTTGACATGTCGCGGACCCCTTCCATCGCGATCTCGCCCAGCTCAGCGGGGTGCGGCGGCGAGACGCGGATCGAACGTGCGGTCATCGAGGACCGATGTACTGACCATTATCGATGATTTGGAGGATCCACTAACCGGTTCGTTCGGCAATGACCACCGCTGATCCTGGCTAGGGCGGCTGATCCCATGTGGAGCGCCCACCACGGGGCGGTCCGGACGGTGCGGCTACGGCTCGGGGACGATGGCCGGCTCAGCGGGGGCCGTCGGGGCGCCGGCCGGTCGGTGCGGGCGCGCCACCGACCGGCCGGTCGCCATTACCGAGCCGACCAGGATGAGCACGAAGCCGGCCGCGATACCGACGGTGAACGGTTCGTGCAGCAAGGCGACGCCGAGCGCCACCGCGACCGCCGGATTCACGTACGTGATGACGGTGGCTCGGACCGGGCCCACCTCGTCGATCAGCGCGAAGAAGACCAGGAACGCGACCGCGGTGCAGACGACCGCGAGTACCAGGAGCGACGCGACCACCGACGCCGACGGCCAGCGGTGCGGCAGCTGGACGATACCGGCCGGCAGGTACAGCACCGTGGTCAGCGCGAGCGACGCCGCGACAACCCCGATTGCGGGCAGCTCGGACAGGTGGCGGGCCAGGATGAACGGGCCAAGGGCGTACCCGATCACCACGACGCCGATTTCGGCGAAGGCGACCGCGGTCCCGCCACCGAGGTTGTCGCCGACCAGGGCGGCGACCCCGGCCAGCCCGGCCAGCAGGCCGATGATCCGGCGGGTCCCGAGCCGCTCCTGACCACCGGTGACGGCGACCAGCACCGCGCCGACCAGCGGTACCGCAGCGATCAGCAACCCGGTGGTCGAACTGGTGAGACGCTGTTCGGCGCTGGACAGCAGGACCCAGGGAATGGCCAGCTCAGCCGCCGTGTACGCGAGCAGCGGTCGCCAGCGCGGCAGCAGCACCCGCAGCTCGCCGCGCGCGGCGGCCAGCGGAAACAACAGCAGCGTGGCCAGGGCGGTTCGGACGAACACCAGGGACGCGGGGGTCAGCGAACCGACGGCGACCTTGATGAGCAGGTACGGGATACCCCAGATGACGCACATGATCGCGAACATGACCCACCCGCGACGTGACACTCGCCCCTCCCGGCTTCGATCGTGACAGGACCGATTCTGTCCGCCGGTCCTGTCGTTGGCGATCGAAATGGCACCCGGCCCGCGGCGGGATGTCAGCCCAGGTACTTGCCGTACCAGTCCAGCAGCCGCTGGTACGCGCCGGCCGCCGCGGTCGGGTTGTAACGCGGGCCGGTGTCGTTGAAGAACGCGTGGTCCGCGTCGGGGAAGGTGACGATGTCGTGGGCCAGGCCGGCGCGCTCCAGCGCGGCGCGGGCCGCGTCCCGGGTGGCGTTGACCCGGCTGTCCAGCGCGCCGTACACGGCGAGCACGGCAGCCGGCCGCGCCCCGGCGAAGTCGGCCTTGTCCGGCAACGGGCCGTAGAAGGGCGCCGCCGCGGCGAGCCGGGACTCGCCGCCCGCGAGCAGCGACCAGACCATGCCGCCGCCGAAGCAGAACCCGACGGTACCGACCTTGTGCGTCGGCTGGCGGCGCAGCAACTCGGTGACGGCGGCCTTCATGTCCTCGACGAAGCGCTGGGGCGGCACCGCGTTCAGCGCGGCGGTCAGCTGACCGGGATCGGTGTACCTGCCGCTGCCGCCCTCCTCCGACAGCAGGTCGAGCGCGAGGGCCGAGTATCCACTCGCGGCCAGCCGCCCCGCCACCGACCTGATGTGGTCGGTGAGACCCTTGTTCTCGTGGATCACGAGTACCGAGCCGCGGGGGCTCTTGGCCGCCGCCCACGCGCCCTGCAGGGTCCGCCCGGCCGGCCCGGCGAAGGTGATCGGGGCGGTGGGCAGCGGCGGTGGCCCGGCCGGCCTGGATCCCGCCGGCGCGGTGGCCGGCGCCGATGACGTGGCCGGCGCGGTCGGCCTGCTCGGGTCGGCACCGGAACCGCAGGCGGCCACCAGCGCGGTCGCCGCGGGCAGGCCGACACCGAGCAGACCCAGTCGCCGCAGCGCCTCCCGACGCGTAATGATGCCGTCGGCGTAGTCCTCGACAACCTCCTCAGCGAGGTACCGCTGCATTGCGTTCATGCCCGCTCCTCCCGACCGGTCCGTAACGCCCGAATCCAAGGCTAGTGCGCACTTTAGGGGCGGTAACCGTGTCCGCCAACCCTCAATCCCGCAACCACGGTTCACCGCTTCGGATGGTCCACGGCATGGTTACCGGCCGGGCCCGATGACTTCGCGCCGCTAGGCTGACGCCATGCCGGAGCGGGTGGACGTGGTGGTTGTTGGAATGGGCGTGGGCGGCGAGGAGGTGGCCGGGCGGCTCGCCGAGGCCGGACTCAGCGTCGTGGGGATGGACGACCGCCTGGTCGGCGGCGAGTGTCCGTACTGGGGATGCATCCCGAGCAAGATGATGATCCGGGCGGCCAACCTCCTCACCGAGGCCCGCCGGATCGACGGGATGGCCGGGCAGGCCCAGGTCAGTCCGGACTGGGCGCCGGTGGCGGCGCGGATCCGCGCCGAGGCCACCGACAACTGGGACGACAAGGCCGCGGTGGACCGGTTCACCGGCAAGGGCGGGACGTTCGTGCGGGGCCGCGGCCGGCTCACCGCGCCGGGCCGGGTGGCGGTCGGCGACCGGGTGTTCGAGGCGGCGCGGGCCGTGGTCGTCAGCACCGGCACCGTACCGACGATCCCGCCGGTCGACGGCCTGGCCGGCACCCCGTACTGGACCAACCGCGAGGCCATCGAGGTCGAGACGTTACCCGCCTCGCTGATCGTGCTCGGCGGCGGCGCGATCGGTGTCGAGCTGGCCCAGGTCTTCGCCCGGTTCGGCGTATCGGTGACGGTGGTCGAGTCGCAGGCGCGGCTGCTCGCGCTCGACGAGCCGGAGTCGTCCGAGACCGTCCACGCGGCGCTCGCCCAGGACAACATTGAGATCCACACCGGTATCCGGGCGACGAAGGTGGCCCACGACGGCAAGGGCTTCACGGTCACCCTGGGCGGGGGCGCGGAGCTCACCGCCGAGCGGCTGCTGGTGGCCACCGGCCGGCACGCCGAGCTGGCCGGGCTCGGGGTCGAAACGGCCGGCCTCGACCCGACCGCAAAGGCCCTCCAACCCGACGACCGGATGCGGATCGGCGACCGGATGTGGGCCGTCGGCGACGTCACCGGCAAGGGTGCGTTCACGCACGTCGCGATGTACCAGGCCGGCATCGCCGTCCGCGACGTCCTCGGCCACGACGGTCCGCCAGCCGACTATCGGGCGCTGCCCCGGGTGACCTTCACCGACCCCGAGGTCGGCGCGGTCGGCCTGACCGAGGCGCGGGCCCGCGACGCGGGACTGCCGGTACGGGTGGGGATCGCGCAGGTACCGTCGTCGGCCCGGGGCTGGATCCACAAGGCCGGCAACGCGGGATTCATCAAGCTCGTGGTCGACGCCGACCGGGGCGTCCTCGTCGGCGCGACCTCGGCCGGTCCGGTCGGCGGGGAGGTACTCGCCGGTCTGGCGGTCGCGGTCCACGGGGAGGTCCCGGTCGAGCGGCTACGGCACATGATCTACGCCTACCCGACGTTTCACCGCGGGATCGAGGACGCCCTCCGCGATCTCGACGGATGACGGCGAAGGCCCGTCGTCATCCTGGATCGAGCTGGTTCGCCGGCCCGCACGTGGGTCCGCCGACCCCGGTACGGCGCGTTTCGGCGTCGCCAGCGAGGCCGCCGCCGCCACCAGCGACATCACGATCGCCAGCCAGAACACGATGAGCAGGCCGTCGTGGAACGGGCCGGCGATCAGGTCGGGGAAGAACCGCCGCCCGGTCAGGGTGCTCGCGTTGGCCGCCGGCAACCGCCCGAGGATCTCGGGACCCAGCAGCTGCCTGATCGGGTTGTACCCGAGGAACGCGGCGAACAGCGTGCCCACCGGCGGTAGCCCGGCGATGGTGTGGGCCGCGTCGGCGGGTACGCCCTGTGCGGTGAGGCCGGTGTCCATCGTGCGCGGCAGCGAGCCGGCCAGGCCGGCGACCATGAGCGAGAAGAACACGCCGATCGACAGCACCATCCCGGAGTTCTGGAAGGTGGCCCGCATGCCGGAGGCGACGCCGCGCAGATGGGCCGGCACGCTGGACATCACGAGCGCGGTGTTGGGCGCGGCGAACAGGCCACCCCCGACGCCGTTCGCGAAGACCAGGGCGGCGAAGGCCGGGTAGGCGAAATCGGTCGGCAGGACCAGCAGGCCCGCGAACGAGCCGGCCATCACGACCAGCCCCCCGGACGCGAACAGCCGGGCCCCGAACCGGTCGGACAGGTGACCGGCGACCGGACCGGCGACGAGGAACCCGATGGTCAGCGGCAGCAGGTAGATGCCGGCCCACAGCGGCGTCTTGGCGTAGTCGTACCCGTGCAGCGGCAGCCAGATGCCCTGTAACCAGATGATCAGCATGAACTGCAGCCCGCCGCGGGCGATGGAGCCCAGCAGGCTGGCCGCGTTGCCGGCGGCAAAGGTGGTGTTGCGGAACAGCGCGAGCGGGAACATCGGCTCGGCCACCCGCGACTCGATCACGACGAACACCGCGAGTACCGCGAGCCCGCCGATCATCGGAGTGAGGACCCACGGGCTGGTCCAGCCCATGGTGTGACCGCCGTAGGGCTGAATGCCGTACGTGATCGCGGCGAGGAGGCTGGTCAACCCGACCGCGAAGGTCAGGTTGCCCCACCAGTCGATCCGGGCCCCCCGTCGCTCGCCGGTGTCATGCAGCGAGTGGTAGGCCCAGACCGTACCGATGATGCCGATCGGTACGTTGACCCAGAAGATCGCGCGCCAGTGCCACTCGGCCAGGACACCGCCGAGTACCAGGCCGACGAACGAGCCGGCGATGGCGGCGACGATGTTGATGCCGAGCGCCATGCCACGCTGCGCCACCGGAAACGCGTCGGTGATGATCGCGGCCGAGTTGGCCATCAGCATCGACCCGCCGACCGCCTGCAGCACCCGCCAGCCGATCAGCCACAGCGCGCCCCGCCCGCCGTTGAACGGATCGAGCGCAAGCGCGACCGACGTGACGGTGAACAGCGCGAAGCCGGTATTGTAGATCTTGACCCGACCGTACATGTCGCCCATGCGCCCGAGCGTGACCACCAGGACCGCCGTGACCAGCAGGTACCCCATCAGCATCCACAGCAGGTAACTGACATTGCCGGCGCCGAGCGGGTTGAGCCGGATGCCGTTGAAGATCGCCGGCAGCGAGATCAGCACGATCGAGGAGTTGATCGTCGCGATCAGCGTCCCGAGGGTCGTGTTGGACAACGCCACCCACTTGTAGTGGCGATGGTCGGCGGTCAGCGCACCCGCCCGGCCCGTCGATGCCATCTGCCTGGATATCCTTCGTCCGGATTCGACTGTCGAAGATCAGCGGTCGGGTGCCGATGAGGCCGCGGCCGCGAGCCGGCCGTCACCGGCCCGTACCGCGGCGAGCCGGTCGAGTGCCGGGAGAGCCGCCATGACCGCGGCGCGCTCGTCGGCTGCCAGGGCGCCCATCAGCTCGACGAGCCGGGCGGCCCGCGCCTCGCGCCGGGCCCGCAGCAGTTCCCGCCCGCCGTCGGCGAGGCGGACGACCACCACCCGGCCGTCACCCGGGTGGGCGCACCGCTGCGCCAGCGAGTCGCGCTCCAACCGTGACACCAGCTGCGTCATGGCCGGCTGGGTCACGCCCTCCGCCACCGCCAACTCCGAGAGCCGACGCGGTCCGCCGGTCTCCAGGGTATGCAGGGTGGAGGCGGCGGTGAGACTGATGTGCTGGTCCGGGTGGATCCGCCGCAGCATCGCGAACAGCCGCTCAAACGTGTTAACCAGGAGATACGGATCCGAATCGGTACCGCCGGACGTCATGGGCCAGTTATATCACGTACTTATAGAAGTTGCTTATGCGTTGGCTCACGCCGGTCGCCGCGTCCCGCACCCGGCGCGTCGTCATCGAATCGCCCGTCAGCGGGACAGGATGTCATTGAGCCTCGTCAGTACCGGTGCCAGCGCCGCCGGCACG
>JAVHWE010000530.1:0-6466 GCA_032160285.1 Micromonosporaceae bacterium
GAGCACACCGGCCACGACTGCCGGATTGGCTCTCGCGGACCGGATCACCGTCGGGCGAAGGTACGTGTGTGATCACAGTTGCGTCGATGCTCGGAGTCTGCGCGGTTGCGCTCGGCATGGTCCTGACCCCGGGACCCAACATGATGTACCTCGTCTCGCGCAGCATCATCCAGGGTCGCCGGGCGGGTGTCGTGTCGCTGGTGGGCGTCGCCGTCGGTTTCCTGGTCTATCTGTGTGCCGCCAACCTCGGCTTGTCGGTCATCTTTCTCGCCGTTCCGGAGTTGTATCTCACCGTCAAGCTCGCCGGCGCCGGCTATCTGGGATGGCTTGCCTGGAAGGCGCTCCGGCCGGGCGGCACCTCGGTGTTCGAGCCGCAGCAACTCGCACCGGATTCACCGCGCCGACTGTTCACCATGGGTCTGATGACGAACCTGCTGAATCCCAAGATCGCCGTGATGTACCTGTCGCTGATTCCCCAGTTCGTCCACCCCGCGGCCGGGCACGTCGTCGTGCAGGGCTTTGTGCTGGGCGGCATCCAGGTCGTCATCAGCCTGGCGGTGAACCTCGCGATCGTCCTGGCCGCCGGCACCATCGCGGTGTTCCTGACCCGGCGACCCAACTGGCTGCGCGTTCAGCGGTACCTCATGGGTACGGTGCTCGGTGCGCTCGCGGTCAAACTCGCCGCCGACCACGCCCACCCCACGCCCGCCTGACCTACCGCGCTACCGCCGGCAGAACTTCGGCCAGGCCGCCGGCGGTGAACGCCGCGCGGACCTCGGTGATGCCTTCGGTGAAGTGGGACCAACTGTCGACGTGGACCGGGATTACGCTTCGGGCGCCGAGAATCCGGGTCGCCTCGACCATTCCGGCCGCGTCGAGGGTCAGGTTCGCGTCGCCGAGCAGCGGGGTACGGGCCGCGCCGCCGAACAGTACCGCGATGTCGATCGCCGGGAACCGGTCGGCGATCTCCCCGACGACCCGCAGCGAGGCGTTGTCACCGCTGACGTACACGGTGGGCAGGCCGTCGCCGTACAGGACGAAACCGGTGACGGGGCCGGTCAGGTGTTCGGTACCGTCGGGGCCGTGTTGCGCGGGTACGGCGGTGACCCGCACGGTGCCGGCGCCGTCGGGCCTTGGCAGGTCGAGGTGGGTCCACGTCCGGAGCGCCTGGGCCGGCGGGCCCAGTCGGTCGGCTGTCGTGGCGGTACACAGCACCAGCGGCACGGTGGCGGCGAAGCTGCGGCCGGAGGTGTCCAGGTTGTCCGGGTGCTGGTCGTGGGAGAGCAGCACGACATCCACCGGGCCGGCGTCTGCCGGTGTACCGGTCGCGGGGGCGGTCTTGGTCAGGGCGCGGGCACCGATCGGGTACTCGCCGGGGCCGTCGAACGTGGGGTCGGTCATGAAGGTCAGGCCACCGAGCGCGAACGTCGCGGTCGGGCCCCCGAAGCAGCGGACTGGGAAGGTCATGGGCCGATTCTGCGGCGGGCCGGGCGTCGACGGGGAGCGGCTGGAAAGCCATCGTCCGATACATTCAAGCCATGGCTCGCAGCCCCACGACCGTCGGCGTACTCGTCGGCGACGGCGCTCCGCTGCTGGAGGTCGCGGTCGCGCCGCGGGTGTTCGGCATCGACCAGACCGGCCGCGGCGGCCCCACGTTCGATGTCCGGACCGCGGGCGAGCACCCCGGCCCGCTCCGCACGACCGCCGGCATCGCCATCAGCCCGCCCCATCCCCTCGAAGCCCTCGACGACGCGGGGCTGATCATCGTCCCCGGCTGGCGGGCGCCGACCGGACCGCCGGTCGCCTCGGACATCCTCGGCCTGCTGCGCGACGCCCATCGTGGTGGCGCCACCATCGTCGGCCTGTGCCTTGGCGCGTTCGTGGTCGCCGAGGCCGGCCTGCTCGACGGTCGCCGGGCCACCACGCACTGGTGGCACCTCGCCGAATTCACCGCCCGGTTCCCGGGCGTCGAGGTTGTCGACGACGCGCTGTTCGTGGACGAGGGCACCGTCGTCACCAGCGCCGGCAGCGCGGCGGGCCTCGACGCGTGCCTGCATCTGCTGCGTCGCGATTTCGGCCCGGACGCGGCCAACGCCGCCGCCCGGGCGCTCGTGGTGGCCCCGCAGCGGGCCGGCGGTCAGGCGCAGTTCGTCGAGCGGCCGGTGCCGCAGTTCCGCACCGGGGACGCCATCGACAACGCGATGCGCCATGCGCTCGAAAACCTCGACCGGGCCGGGCTGGACGTCGCGGCACTCGCCGCCGCGGCACACCTGAGCCGCCGTACCTTCGACCGGCGCTTCCGCGAAACCACCGGCTGTTCCCCACTGCAATGGCTGCTCAACCAACGGGTACTGCGCGCTCAGCGGATCCTGTCGACGACCGAACTCGACGTCGACGCGGTCGCCCGGGCCAGCGGATTCACCGATGGGGTGGCGATGCGCCCGCACTTCCGACGGATCGTGGGCGTGCCACCGCAGTCGTACCGGGCCAGCTTCCGCACCGCCTGACCGGATGTCGTCGGGACCACGGCTACCGCACCGACGAAAGTGCCAGGATAGGTCGTGGCTTCGCCAACTCTCGTGGTCGTCAGCGGCCCGCCGGGCACCGGCAAGACGACGCTTGCGCACATTGTCGCCGCCGCCGTCGGGTGCCCCGCGTTATGCCGGGACGAGATCAAGGAAGGCATGGTCCACGCCACCCCAGGCTTCACCCCGAGCCGGACCGACGATCTCAGCCGGCGCACGCTGGAAACGTTCTTCGATGTTCTCGGCCTTCTGGTCCGCGCCGGGGTGACGGTGGTGGCCGAGGCGGCGTTCCAGGACCGGCTCTGGCGGCCCCATCTCGAACCCCTCTGTGACCGCGCAGTGGTCCGAATCATCCGCTGCATGGTCAGTGCTGACGTCGCACAGGCCCGAATCGCTCGCCGACTCGAAGGGAACGTCCAGCGCGCCGCCCATGACGATCGCGGGTACCTCCGCGCAGCGCACGATGGACAAGACCCGTCGGACGGCCTTGTTCCGATCTCTCTCCCGACGCCGACGCTCCGTGTCGACACGACTGACGGCTACCAACCTCAGATTGCAGAGATCCTGACCTTCATCAATGGAGCCGGCAACGCTTAATTTGATCAAGCTGGCCGGCTGAGGCGCGACGCGTCCGGCGTATAGGGCCTCCGGCGTCCCTCGGCGGCGCTGGCATGCATGGCCGCCGCAGCGAGGCTTTGCCACACGATACTGCCCTGCCGGTGACTCCCCAGTTTGTGCCAGACACCGGGGCCGACCGTCCATTCACCACTGGGGTGGTGATCCCATAGACGCGGTGCTGTAAGGCGTGCGCCGTCCGGGCACCTACTGTCTGAACCCGTGCTGTCCGAGCGTCGAGCCGGACGGCATCCTGTGCAGTCCTCGACCCATCACGGGGGAAAAATGAAAAGGAAATTTGGCCACGGCGTCGTGGCAATCGCCATGGGCGCTGCAACAGCGGTCGGTATCGCGGCTCCAGCGCAGGCAGCCGTGAGCGTCGACACGGTAAGCCGTACCCATGAGACAACGGCGAACCGTACGCGGGCCGCGAGTGAAGCCGCACCGGACAGGTTCGATCTGGCGGCGGTTGGGGCGACCGCGAGGAGCTCCCGGATCGGTTACACGTTCACCGCACACCTCGGAATCACAAACAACGGCCCCGCCAACCTCGGCCCGAGCTTGGCCAACCACATCGGCCTCAAAATTTCCTTCGGCCCCGCCGAAGCGGTCGCCGTCGACAAACGATGCGTCGCACTCACCGACATCGGAACCCCGATCACCAACGGCGCCGGCAAACCCGGCGCCCACCGCTACCTCTGCACCGCCGGCTCCATTCCCGCCGGTCACACCAGCGTCGCCACCTTGACCCTGAAAGTGACCGCGGCCATCCAGGACTGGCGCATCGGTACCGCCACCGTAACCACCACCGACAACGGCGCACCGGTGCCGGGCTACGACGACGGCAACCACACCAACGACGCCGCGCCCATCGCCCTCGACCACAACCACGATCAAAACGGTGCATCCACCGACGCCGGCACCAGCGGTAACGCGGGCGACGAACTGCCGATCACCGGACCGAACACGCTCGTCATCGTGGGCGGCGGAGCGGCATTGCTTGCTGTCGGCGTGGGTCTTTGCGTGACGGCGCGACGGCGGCGCGTATGGCCGGTCAACGACTGACGGTCGACGATCGCGGCGGCGGGCGGAACGAAGCTGCCCGCCCGCGCCAGCGACACGGGCCGCTGGCGACCGGGCGGGCGCTTATTCGGCGCGAACCCGAGCCGGAGGTATCGGCCCTCGACCAAGCTCCTCGGTCCGACGTCGCTGGCCGGGCCCGGTACATCGCCAACGCGGTGCGCACCGCCGGCGCACCGCGCCTCACTGCTGGCTACTCTCACGTCCCCGACACGTGGCGACATGACCCAAACGAACAATGAAAGCGCGAAGTGCGAGGTCGGATCAGAAGATCGGCCTCGCACTTCGTGGATGTCGCTACCGTGTCCGTGAAACGCCGCGTACCGGAACAGTGCCCCCCATTGTCATCCGTTGATGGCCCGGTGGACCCCACCGTGGCCGTTGTCGTGGGCGTTGTGGCCGTTGTCGTGGCCGTTGTCGTGGCCGTTGTCGTGGCCGTTGTCGTGGCCGTCGTGGCCGTTCCCGTGACCGTGGCCGCGGCGCCAGCAGAACCGGCTCTCACCGGCGTCGTATCCCGTGCGGAAGCCGTCGTCGTACCCGCGGGCATAGTCGTCGTCGTGCCGTGAGAATGAGCGCCCGAAGCTGTGGTGCGGGCCACCGTCACAGTCATCACGGGCCTGGTTCCAGCCAGCCTGGTAACCATCCTGGTAGCCGCGTCGGTAATCGAACCGGCTACGGGGCGCCAGACCGGCACCAATCACCCGGGCACCCAACATGCCCGCGTCAGCATGCGCGCCGACGCTGCTGCTGGTCGACAAGGTTGTCGACGCCTGAGCAGCCGTTGCTCCCAGTCCGATCACGAGAGCGCTCATCGCTGTCAATAACCCGGTCGATACAACAGCCAATCTCCGTGCCTTCATTGCGTACTCTCCCGTCTATGTGCGTATCGGCGGCGATTCCAGGCCGCCGACGTTGGCGATCCCGGTTCAGCCCGAACCACAGGCCGGTAACCGGAGATGCACGGAACGTAACACCGGCTTTGGCGGCTCCTCCGGCCTAATCCTCATTTGTCCTGTTTCGGACAGTACCGAGCGTGTTTTCTGCGTGGTATCGGCGCGGCTGTCGCTTTCGGTACCGGGCCGCCTGCCCCCGTTCGGGGGGTTGCTTCTCGTTCGTTCCCACCGTCGCGGATCGGCATCGGGATGCCGCGGATCCACCGGGGCCGCGTCCCGTCTCGACAACCAGCCACGCACTCGGCCCCGGGAGCGTCATGATGACGCCATGGCTTCGCACGTGTTCTACGGCGCCGACCAGGCACTCCTGCATCATGTCGATTTCGGACGGCTCGCCGAGTGGGCGGGCAACCACGTTGTCGGACTGCTACGCGGCTCGGGTCTGCGCGGCGGAACCGTGGTCGACCTGGGCTGCGGATCGGGCATCCTGGCGCGGGTGGTTTCCGAGGCCGGATACGACGTGTTCGGAGTGGACGTCTCGCCGGACATGATCGATCTTGCCGGTAAGGAGGCGCCGTTGGCCGAATTCCGGTGCGGGTCCGTCGTCGACATGCCGATACCGGCCGCCGTCGCGGTGACCGCGACCGGCGAGGTGTTCAACCACGCCGCCGACCGCCGGAGCGGGTACACCGTGCTGCGCGACCTGGCGCGACGGGCCGAAGCGGCGCTCGTACCCGGTGGTGTATTGCTCTTCGACCTGGCGACCACCAAGGGCGGCGGATGTGACGAGACGCGCCGGCAGTGGCACGACAACGAGGACTGGACGCTGCACGTGGTGGAGCAGGAAGATCCGGACGGCCAGATCCTTGACCGCAGAATCACCATTTTTCGGCGTGTCGGTCCGGACAGTTACCGCCGTACCGACGAGCGTCACATCCTGCGCCTGTTCGAAACCGACTCTGTGGTGGCGCTTTTGGAGGCCGCCGGCCTGCGGGTCGACGTAATGGACGGGTACCCAACGGATGAGGAGACGCTGCCTCGCTCGGGGTGGACGGTCTTCCAGGCCCGAAAGCTGCCGACGGCCGGGTAGCGGCCCGCCGCCTGGCCACCGGCGCGGGTCCACCGGATCCCGGCTCCTCAGCGCCCGACGAGCCGACGAGCCGACGAGCCGACGAGCCTCAACCTACCCGCCGACCGCGTCGCGCCCGGCGGGGCTTCGGGTTCCTACCAACCGCACGACGTAAGCGGATGGGCGCGGCGCGTCGACGTTGCTGGGCCCTGTCTTAAGGTTGCTGGGCCCTGTCTTAAGATCGACTACGTACGCCTCGCTGGCACCCGGCACCCGTGAACGCG
>JAVHWE010000060.1:0-6902 GCA_032160285.1 Micromonosporaceae bacterium
TCTACCAGCACGCCACCAGCGAACGGGACCAGGAGATCGCCGCCGCGATGGACCGCCGGATCACCGGCCAGACCGGCCCGAAGCCGAGCAGGAAGAGGGCCAGCCGCAAACCGGCCAGCGACCGCGACGACGGACAGGCCCGCGCCGGCTAATGGCCCACGAATGGCCCGCAAGATCAAGAATCTATGCGACGGGCGTCGCCGCATTCGAACGAAATGGGCTCTGACCTGGATCGGAACCGATGGAGCGGGCGACGAGAATCGAACTCGCACCGTCAGTTTGGAAGACTGAAGCTCTGCCATTGAGCTACGCCCGCGTCGCCGTCGGCTGCGGCGCCGGGTCAAGGTTACCCAACCGGCCGGCGAGTGCGCGCGCGGGTAACAGCAGGAGCGGATACAGGGGACGCCACCGCCGGGTGGTGGACAAATGTACTGAGGGCGGACCGGCGCGTCAGTCCGTGACCGGAACGCATACACTTCACGTCGCCACCGGGGTGTGGCGCAGCTTGGTAGCGCACTCGCTTTGGGAGCGAGGGGCCGTGGGTTCAAATCCCGCCACCCCGACCGACGCCGCCGGCGGGTTGTCCGTCAGTGGCTGGCCAGCCCGTCCGACAGCACCTCAGGTCCGTTCGCCTAGACTTTCGCGGCGACGCGTGGCCCCATCCGTCACATACAAGGAGTACCTGTGAAGAGCACCGTCGAGACTCTCAGCCCGACCCGGGTGCGGCTGGCCATCGAGGTGCCGTTCGTCGAGCTCGAGCCGAGTCTCAAGAAGGCGTATCGCGAGATCGGCTCGCAGGTCACCATCCCGGGGTTCCGGAAGGGCAAGGTACCGACCGCGGTTATCGACCAGCGGGTCGGCCGCGGCGCCGTCCTCAACGAGGCGGTACAGGAGGTCATCCCGTCGCAGTTCCTGGCCGCCATCCGCGAGCACGAGGTTAGGACACTCGGCCGGCCGGAGGTGGAGATCACCGAATTCACCGACGGGGAGCCGTTGAAGTTCACCGCCGAGGTGGACGTGCGCCCCGAGATCACGCTGCCCGATCTGGACAGTATCGAGGTTACCGTCGACGCGCTCGAGGTCGGCGACGGCGAGATCGATGAGCAGCTCAAGGGGCTGCGGGAGCGGTTCTCTACGCTGAAGACGGTCGAGCGGCCGGCCGGCGAGGGTGACTATGTACAGATCGACCTGGCCGCCACGGTCGACGGTGCCGAGGTTCCGGGCGGCAGCGCCACCAACATCTCCCACGAGGTTGGCAGCGGGCAGCTGCTACAGGGCCTGGACGAGGTACTCGTCGGGTTGTCGGCGAACGACGCGGCGTCCTTCAGTACCGACCTGGTGGGTGGCGAGTTCGCGGGCCGCCAGGCCGAGGTCGCGGTGACCGTGCGGGGAGTCAAGGAGAAGCAGCTCCCCGCGCTTGACGACGACTTCGCGCAGCTGGCGAGCGAGTTCGACTCCCTCGACGAGCTGCGCGCCGACCTGGCCGAGCGGGTCACCAAGAGCAAACGGGCCCAGCAGCTCTTCGAGGCCCGGGACAAGGCGCTCAAAGCGCTGGTCGAAGCCGCGGCGGTGCCGGTACCGGAGGGTGTCGTCCGCGACGAGGTCGAGCAGCGCAAAGAGGCCATGAACGAGCAGCTTGAGCGCATCGGCGCGTCCATGGTCGAGTACCTCGAAGCCGAGGGGAAGACGCAGGAGGACGTCGACGGCGAACTCGCCGAGGCCGCCGTCGACGGGGTCAAGATCCAACTGGTACTGGACACGCTCGCCGACGCGGAAAAGCTAGAGGTCTCCGACGACGAGTTCGGTCACGAGATCGTCCATCGCGCACAACGCGCCGGGGTGGCCCCGCAGCAGTACTACGACCAGCTGATCCAGGCCGGTTCGGCGGGCGCCGTGTTCGGCGATGTGCGCCGCGGCAAGGCGCTGGCGTTGATCCTGGAGCATGTGAAGATCACCGACAGCGCCGGTACCAGGCTCTCGCTCGACGATCTGCGCGGACCGGCCGAGGAGGCCGGCGAAGGCGGTTCCGAGCACGACCACGATCACTGACAGAGCGCCGCTTCGCGGGTACCCCGCGACCGTGGTCGGGGCGGCCGGGTCGGGTGCGCTCAGAGCGAACAACGCCGTCAGGCCGACGAACACGTCAGTCACAGCGGCTACTGTCGGCGTAGGAAAAGACTCTCCCGAAGGGCTGCCATGACCGATCTTCACATTCCCGCGACGCCGGTCGCCAGAGGCGGCGACGCGGCCAGTCTCAACCTCGACGATTCGGTCTACAACAGGCTCCTCAAGGAACGCATCATCCTGCTCGGCAGTGAGGTCAACGACCAGGTGGCCAACCGGATCTGCGCACAACTGCTGCTGCTGGCGGCGGAGGACCCGGATCGCGAGATCAATCTCTGGATCAACTCGCCGGGCGGATCGGTCACCGCCGGCATGGCCATCTACGACACGATGCAGTTCGTCGGCAACGACGTGGTGACCGTCGCCATGGGCCTGGCCGCGTCCATGGGCCAGCTGCTGCTCTGCGCCGGCACCAAGAACAAGAGGTATGCGTTGCCGCACGCCCGGATCATGATGCACCAGCCGTCCGGCGGCATTGGCGGCACCGCGTCCGACATCGCGATCCAGGCCGAGCAGATGCTGTACACCAAGCGCATGTTCCAGGAGCGGGTGGCCTACCACACCGGGCAACCCCAGCCTCAGATCGAGGCCGATTCCGACCGGGACCGCTGGTTCACCGCCCAGGAGGCGCAGGACTACGGCTTCATCGACCACGTGGTGTCCGGGGCACGTCAGGTGCCAGCCGGTGCCGGGACCCGGGACTGAGGAGCACGATGACCAACCTGAGCTCGTCCTCGACCATGCGCGAGGTCACCAACCGCTACATCCTGCCGTCGTTCGTCGAGCGCACCTCGTACGGGATCAAGGAGATGAACCCGTACAACAAGATGTTCGAGGAGCGGATCATCTTCCTCGGCGTCCAGATCGACGATGCCTCCGCCAATGATGTGATGGCCCAGCTGCTCACGTTGGAGTCGATGGACCCCGACCGGGACATCGTCATGTACATCAACTCGCCGGGTGGCTCGTTTACGGCGATGACGGCGATCTACGACACGATGCAGTTCGTCCGGCCCGACATCCAGACCGTGTGTCTGGGGCAGGCCGCCTCGGCGGCCGCCGTCCTGCTCGCCGCCGGTACGCCGGGCAAACGGATGGTCCTGCCCAACTCGCGGATCATCATCCACCAGCCGGCCACCGAGGGCGGTTACGGTCAAGGTTCCGACATCGAGATCCAGGCACGCGAAATCATGCGGATGCGAAGCCTGCTGGAGGAGCTGCTGGCCCGGCACTCCGGTCAGCAGCCTGACAAGATCCGCAAGGACATCGACAGGGACAAGATCCTGACGGCCCTCGAGGCCACCGAGTACGGACTTGTCGACCAGGTGCTCGCCAGCCGGAAGAAATCGGCGCTCGCGCCGGCTCGCTGATCGTGGCTGGCGGAGGGCGGGTGATGATCCGTACCGCCCGGTGCGCGCCGGTCCGTTGTCGACGGGGCGGCGCCGGCGGCGGTGACGAACCGTCGCGAATCAGGAGGCGTTCGTCGGCGGATTCGGGCCGCGTGACGCGTGGTCGGACGGCCCCCGACCGGTACGATCCGGGGGAGGGACCGGACCGGTCGGTCGCGCCGCTCGGGTGGTGTCGTCCGTTGGGCGCCCGCCGGCGGTCGTTTGGCTGGACTCGTGGCGGTTCCGCTCGTGGCCGGGCGGTCAGCGTGAAGACATCAGCGATACAAGGGTCGGATTAGTGCTCGTAAGCGGGTAACGTCGAGGCAGCGGCCGGCACCGAGGGCCGAGAATTCGCCGGGACCGCTTCGGCGCCAGGCTAGACCGGACGATGTCCGGCCGTTTTGAGGCAGGGAGATACGTAGGTGGCACGGATCGGTGACGGCGGCGACCTACTCAAGTGCTCCTTCTGCGGGAAATCGCAGAAGCAGGTCAAGAAGCTCATCGCGGGCCCGGGTGTTTACATCTGCGACGAGTGCATCGACCTCTGCAACGAGATCATCGAAGAGGAGCTCGCCGAATCCGGCGACGTCAAGTGGGACGAACTACCCAAGCCGATGGAGATCTGCTCGTTCCTCGATCAGTACGTGGTCGGGCAGGAGCAGGCGAAGAAGGCCCTCGCGGTGGCCGTCTACAACCACTACAAGCGGATCCAGGCCGACTCCGGTGGCAGCTCCGGCGGCGACAGCGTCGAGCTGGCCAAGTCCAACATCCTGCTCATCGGCCCGACCGGCTGCGGCAAGACGCACCTGGCCCAGACCCTGGCCCGGATGCTCAACGTTCCCTTCGCGATTGCCGACGCGACGGCCCTGACCGAAGCCGGCTACGTGGGTGAGGACGTCGAGAACATTCTTCTCAAGCTGATCCAGGCGGCCGATTACGATATCCGGCGGGCCGAGACCGGCATTGTCTACATCGATGAGGTCGACAAGATCGCCCGCAAGTCGGAAAATCCGTCGATCACCCGCGATGTATCGGGCGAAGGCGTCCAGCAGGCATTGCTGAAGATCATCGAGGGTACGGTGGCGAACGTGCCTCCGCAGGGTGGTCGTAAGCATCCGCATCAGGAGTTCATCCAGATCGACACGTCCAACGTGCTGTTCATCTGTGGTGGGGCGTTCGCTGGTCTCGACCGGATCGTCGAATCCCGGATCGGGAAGAAGGGGCTCGGCTTCGGGGCCCACCTGCGGTCGATCTCCGAGCGCAACCTGGACGATATCTTCGCCGAGGTGATGCCCGAGGATCTGCTGAAGTTCGGCATGATCCCCGAGTTCATCGGTCGGCTACCGGTGATCACCAACGTGTGCAGCCTCGATCGGCCGGCGCTGGTCCGGATCCTGACGGAGCCCAGAAACGCGCTCATCCGGCAGTACAAGCGGCTGTTCGAGCTCGACGGCGTGGAATTGGACTTCGCGCCCGAAGCCTTGGAGGCGGTCGCCGACCAGGCGGTCCTCCGCGGTACCGGTGCCCGCGGCCTGCGGGCCATCCTGGAGGAAGTGCTGCTCTCGGTGATGTACGAGGTGCCGAGCAATCCGGACATTGGACGTGTCCTCATCACCCGCGAGGTGGTGCTTGAAAAGGTCATCCCGACGATCGTTCCGCGCGACCTTGGCCGCCCGACCGTGCGGCGTCACCAGCGCGAGGAGAAGTCCGCCTGAGCCGGGAGGCGCTGGGCTCCGCTCTCGCCACGTCGTCCGCGACGCCGACTGTGTCGTAGCGGCCGTAGGCTTCCGGCCATGAGGGTGGCGGTGTGTCAGCTCAACACGGGTGCCGATCGCGGACAAAACCTCGAAGCCGCGCGTGACCTGCTGACCCGTGCGGCATCGGCCGGAGCGAACCTGGCGGTTCTCCCGGAGTACGTCGACTATCTGGGGCCGGCGAGCGGGAGCCCCAAGCCGGAGCCGGTCGACGGCGAGTTCGGCGCGTACTTCTCCGACGCCGCCCGCGACCTCCGGATCTGGGTGCACACCGGCTCGTTCCACGAGCAAGGTCCGGAGCCCGCCCGCACGTACAACACGTCGTTGCTGTTCGCCCCGGACGGTACGCTCGCGGCCACCTACCGCAAGATCCATCTGTACGACGTGGAGATCCCCGGCCGGGTGTCCTACCACGAGTCGGCAACGGTGGCCGCCGGCACCGAGGCCGTCGTCACCGCGGTCGACGACGTTCGGCTGGGCTTCTCGATCTGCTACGACCTGCGCTTCCCCGAGCTGTACCGGCGACTCGCGGTCGGTGGTGCCACCGTCCTGGTGGTACCGGCCGCGTTCATGATGCACACCGGTCGTGACCACTGGGAGGTGCTGCTGCGGGCGCGGGCGATCGAGAACCAGTGCTACGTCCTGGCCGCGGCTCAGATCGGTGATCACGAGCCCGGGCGTACCTGCTTCGGCCGCAGCATGGTCGTCGACCCGTGGGGCACGGTTGTAGCCCAAGCGCCCGACGTCGTCGGGGTGACCGTGGCCGACATCGACCTCGCGCGGTTGACCACAATTCGCACGGAACTGCCGAGCCTTGCCAACCGCCGTCTCGGCCGGGACTGACCGCGGCGATGTCCCGTACCCCAACGAGTTTCAGTACCCGCTGGTGAGGATGCCGATAACGGCGAGGCCGATGACGGCGACTCCGGTGACCAACAGCGCGGTGGTCATGCGGCTGCGACCGCGCCGGGCCAGCCGTACCGAGGCCGCCACCAGCACAAGCAGGACACAGCCGCCGATCAGTGCTTGCCAGATCGGGGCGAGCGCGCCGAGTAGCCCGTTGTCACCGACGAATGCGTACCCCGAGGTCATGGGTCCATTCAACTGCGCCGGACCATCGCGGGGAAGGGACCGCATCGCCATGGCCGACGAGTTCACGCCATCCATGTGACGGCGGCCGGCGGCCGGTTCACCGGCCAGCGGTACCCAGGCTCCGCCGAAATACGCCGTCTGACCTGTGCCTTTCCGGCTGCCACCGGCGGGCGACGCCGAACGTCCGAACGCCGTGGCTTCCGGGTTTGGAATCGGCGAACGGATAGGCTAAGGTATCAAAGCCGGCAGGAGCCGGGCGGGTGTGACGTCGTTGAGGCGTGTACACCGGCCGGTCTGTCGGACACCTTTCCGCTACGCCTACCCAGCACGGGTAGCCGCCGTGTGCACGGCGGTATCGACCGAATCACGTTGAATTTCAGACTTGACGAGGTAGATCCCGACGGGTAGCGTTGGGGAGTTGCCCCGGTTGTGGCCCTGTTGTGGGGTTGTGGTTGGTGTGTGGTTGTTTTTTGAGAACTCAACAGGGTGTTTGTATGCCAGTGCCAATGTTTTTGTTGGTTGTTTTGTTGTTTGTTTGCTATGG
>JAVHWE010000087.1:0-19039 GCA_032160285.1 Micromonosporaceae bacterium
ACGCCGTGTCAACATGGGGCTCTCCTCCGGACCGTGGCCGGTGCCGCGCGGGTAGCCGGACACCCTGGATCGAACGATTGATATCAGTGTGCCGAACAGACCTCCCGAACGGTAGTACGCCGTCGCGCCAGGTTCGTGACGCCCGGATGAACGGCGGGCTTGCCCATGACCACGGACCCAAGTAAGGTCAGGCTAACAAAGGTTAGCCTAACCGAGGAGCGATCGTGGTCCCGACTCTCGTCATTGGGCTTCGTGAAGGGCTGGAGGCGGCCCTGATCGTGGGCATCGTCGCCGCGATCCTCGGCCGCAGCGGTCGCCGCGACGCCCTGGTGCAGGTGTGGATCGGCGTCATCGCCGCGGTCGTCCTGTGTCTGGCGATCGGGACCGGTCTGGTCGTGCTCTCCCGCGAGCTGCCCGAGCGCGCCCAGGAGGGACTGGAAACCGTCGTCGGTCTGCTGGCGGTGCTGCTCGTGACCTTCATGATCTTTTGGATGAACCGGCACGCCCGCGGGATGAAGAAGGAACTGGAGGGCGCGGCCTCCGACGCGCTGGCCCGCGGGTCCACCCGCGCCCTCGTGGTGATGGCCTTCCTCGCTGTACTGCGGGAAGGCTTCGAGACCGCGGTGTTCCTCGTTTCGCTGCTCCAGAACAGTTCCAGCGCCACGGCCGGATCGATCGGCGCGGTACTCGGCATCCTCGCGGCCGCCGGTATCGGTTACGGCATCTACCGCGGCGGCGTCCACCTGAATCTGGCCCGGTTCTTCACCGCGACCGGGATGGTGCTCGTCCTGGTCGCCGCCGGCCTGCTGGCCACCGCCGCGCACACCGCGCACGAGGCCGGCTGGCTCAACCTGGGCCAGGCCGCGGCGTTCAACCTCAGTTGGCTGGTCCACCCCGGCGGCGTGGTGGAGGCGCTGCTCACCGGCGTCCTCGGCCTGCGGGCCCGGCCGGCGGTCGTGGAGGTCATCGTCTACCTGGCCTACGCCATACCGATGCTCGTGTTCATCGGCCGGCCGCGCCGACGCCGTCCGGCCCCCGCGTCGCAGACCAGCCGGCCCGACCACGCCGGTCCGCGTGTCGAGCAGCCCGCCACGGGTGCCTGAGCGGGCCTTCGTACCGGGCGACCGCATCCCGAGCGCGCACCACCCGTGAGGAGCACCGTCAGCATGCGACGACCCGTGCCCGCCGCCGTCGGCGTGGCCGCGACCTGCCTTGCCGTGGCGGCGGTACCGGCCTGCGCCACGTCCGACCCCGCCGGACCCGTCACCGGTGCGACCGCCGTGGTCGTCGAGATCACCGACGTGGGCTGCCCGCCGTCACCGGCCAGTGTCACGGCCGGCCCCGTGACCTTCAGGTTGACCAATCGCGACGCCGGCATGGTCACCGAGGCCGAACTCATGCGCGGCGACATCGTCATGGGGGAGAAGGAGAACCTCGCCCCCGGCCTGTCCGGCAGCTTCTCACTGCGGCTCACGGCCGGGAAGTACGCGATGGTCTGCCCCAACGCCGGTAGGGAGCGCTGGGACTTCACCGTGACCGGTGGCGGCGCAGAGGCGTCGGTCGCCCCGTCCGTGCGGGCCGCCCTGCACCAGGCGACCGCCGGCTACCAGCGGTACGTCATCGGCGAGGTCGCCACGCTCGCCGCCGCCGCCAAGCGGTTCGACGACGCGGTCCGCGCCGGCGACCTGTCGCGCGCGCGGGCGTTGTTCGCGCCGGCCCGGTTTTCGTACGAGGAGGTCGAGCCCGTCGCCGAGAGCTTCGGTGACCTCGACCCGCGGATCGACGCCCGCGCCGACGACGTCCAGGCTGATCCGAGCACCTGGACCGGCTTCCACCGCCTGGAGAAGGCCATCTGGGCGGACCGGTCGCTGGCCGGCATGGCCGCGATAGCCGACCAGCTCGACGCGGACATCGCCAAGCTGGCGGCTCTCGTGGCGACCACCACCTACCAGCCGGCGCAGCTGGCCAACGGCGCCACCGAACTCCTCAACGAGGTTGCCACCAGCAAGATCACCGGAGCGGAGGACCGGTACAGCCATACCGACCTGTCCGACTTCAAGGCCAACGTCGATGGCGCGCGCAAGGCCTACGACCTGCTCGCGCCGGCGCTCAACCAGCTCGATCCGAGCCGCACGACGACCATCGGGCCGCGGTTCGACGACGTCACCGCCGCCCTCGAACCGTACCGACGGCCCGACGGGTCCTATGTGGACTACACTGCCGTCGGCGTGGGCCAGCGACGGGTCCTCAGCGACAAGGTCAACGCATTGGCCGAGCCGCTGTCCCGGGTGGCCGCGGAGGTGATCGGCTGATCTGGGCCGGGCACCACCTCAGGCGTCCGCGATGAGCCGGTTCGCCGTCCGGGTGGCGGAGTCGACCGCGTGTTCGACGGTCCGCACCGACGACCGGGCCGACCGACCTACCGAGGCGGTCGCCGCACGCTCGTACCGTGCCATCCGCGCGATGGACTCGCGTACCCGCTGGGCATGGGTCACCAGCTGGCGGGCGGCCCGTTCGAGCTGGTCGGCCACCCGGTCGGCGGCGCGTCGGTCGGCGGCGAGCTGATCGCGGTAGCGCTCGGCGGCGCTCGACACCCAGTGCGCGGCCTGGGCCCGCCGCACCTGATCACCAGCGTGCCGGCGCACCTCGGCGGCCCCGGCGCGCAACTGACCGGCCAGCCGGTCCAACTCGTCCGGATCCCCGTACATAGACAGCCCCCGCACCTCATCGTTTGCCGGCGCACAGTCTACGGCGGGGCCACCGCCGTCCCGGAGCACGGCATGGCGGCGACGTAGCCGTTTCGGAGCGCCGGGCGGCCGGCGTCGATGGTGGGGCGGGGCGCGGCGACGTGTCATGCTGCAGAGACCCCACGACGAGGAGTGACACGGTGTCGGCTGGCGAGGTGGTGCGGGCGCGCACCCGGCGGTCTCTTCGGCCGCTGCTGTTCTCGATGACGCTCGTCGCCGTCCTGGGAGTGCTGTTCGGGGTTCCCTGGTGGTCGCTGGTGCTGGCAGACAGCCGGTGGCCCACGGCGGTGGTCGTCGCCGGTACCGTCGGGTTCGCCGGCGCGCTGGTCGCGTTACCGGTGTGCATGTACCTCGGCCACGGCCGGCGCCACCTCGACCGGGCGGCCCGGACCGGCGACACCATCCTCGGGCTGGTCTGGATCGTGTTCGTCTGGGCCCTCCTCGGCAACGTACTGCGACTGGCACTGGTCATCGCCGGCGTGGCCGACCCCGTCCGGTCCCGGATCGTCGCCGCCGCGATCGTCGTGGTTTCGGCGGGGTTGGCCGCCTGGGGATACGTCGAGGCGATGCGGGTACCCCGGATCAGGCGGGTGGACATCACGGTCGAGCGGCTCGGCGCCGGGCTGGACGGCGTGACGGTCGTCCTGCTGACCGACACCCACTACGGCCCGATCGACCGGGCCCGCTGGTCGGCCGGGGTGGTCGCGGCGGTGAACACCCTCGACGCCGATATCGTCTGCCACACCGGCGACATCGCCGACGGTACGGTGTCGCAGCGCCGCGCGCAGGCCGCGCCACTCGGTGCGGTACGCGCCCGTCTGGCCCGGGCCTACGTGACCGGGAATCACGAGTACTTCGGCGAGGCGCAGGGCTGGCTCGACCACATGCGCGCACTCGGCTGGGAGTCGCTGCACAATCGGCATATCGTGGTGGAGCGCGGCGGCGCCCGGCTCGTTGTCGCGGGTGTCGACGACCGGACGGCCGGCGGTTCCGGTCTGCCCGGCCACCTCGCCGACCACGCCGCCGCACTCGCCGGCGCCGATCCCGGCCTGCCCGTCCTGCTCCTGGCCCACCAGCCCAAACAGGTCGACGGCGCCGTCGCGCACGGCATCGACCTGCAGATCTCCGGACATACCCACGGCGGCCAGATCTGGCCGTTCCATTATCTCGTCCGCCTCGACCAGCCGACCGTCCACGGCCTGACCCGGCACGGCGACCGGACCCAGCTGTACACCAGTCGCGGTACCGGATTCTGGGGCCCGCCGTTCCGGGTGTTCGCCCCGAGCGAGATCACCGTGCTGACCCTACGGGCCGCGTAGGTGGTAGCTCACCTGCCCCGTACGGCGGGTATCGCCAGGGAGAGCGCGAGCGAGTCGTCGAGGAACATCAGGCCGCGCTGCTGAAATTCGCCGAACACCTCCTGGACGGTCTCGATCGGTACGTCCAGCTTGAGGTGGTCGCGTACCGCCGAGGCGGTGGTCGGTCGGTCGCTACAGGCGACGTAGATCGCCGCGATCATGCCGTGGAACGTGTACGTGCCCTCCTCGCCCGGGCGCCGGGCGTCGTAGATCTGCAGAAAATCCGGGGCCGACCAGTACGTGAGCGTCGGCTTCGGGTCCGCCTTCCACGCCTGCGACCAGTTGTCGACCGCCATCTTGACCCCCTCGTACGCGCTCGCCGGCAGGGCGTCCTCGAATTCGTACTCGAAGAAGTAGGCGACCCGGTCCAGGTCGACGGTGGCGGGGTAGACGTAGGAGTAGCTGCGCTCGGCCGTCCGGAACGTCGGCCGGAACGTCTCCGACTCGGTGAACAGCGGGCTGAAGCGCTCCATCCAGATCCGGCCGGCGCTCGACGGCGGCTGCAGATGCACCAGGTGCGGGATCACCATCTCCTGGTCGACATAGTCCTGTTTGGACTCACCGGTGAATCCCCAGAGGACGTTCCAGGCGACGTCGATGTTGTAGTACTGCGCCCAGCGCAGCACGTTGATGTTCTGGGCGGCGCGCACGCCCTTGCGCATCAGTCGCAGCACGTTGGAGCTGAGCGACTCCAGTCCGGGCTGGATGTGGCTCACGCCGGCCTGGGCCATCAGCCGTAGCTGCGCCCGACTCAGGTTCGCCTTGACCTCGTAGAACAGGTCGTAGTCGGCACCCGATTCGACCAGCGCCGGGAACAGTTTCGTGAGGTAGGACATGTCGAGGATGTTGTCGACGGCCTCGAAGGTGAAGCTGTGGTACCGCTTGGCCTGCTGGGCGAATTCGTCCAGCACCCGCTGCGGTGACTTGGCGCGGAACTGCATCGTCGTCCCGTTGAGCCCGCAGAACGTACAGTGGTGCTTCGCGCCCCACCAGCAGCCGCGCGCGGTCTCGATCGGGATCCAGACCTTGCGGTGGCCCACCTTCTGCAACAGACCCAACGCCTCGGCGTGTTCGAAGTGTTCGCTGTAGTCGGGGACCGGCAGCCGGTCGAGCTGCTGCAGTGGCGGGGACGCCGGCGTCGCCACCACCGCGTCGCCGACCCGGCGCGCGACCCCGGCCACCGCGCCGGGGTCGGTACCGTCGGCGAGCGCGGCCAGCAGGCGGGGGAAGGCGACATCGCCCTCGCCGATGACGGCGTAGTCGATACAGTCGACGGCGCGCACCAGCTCCAGGCCCATCTCGCCGTCGAAGTTGGCGCCCCCGAAGACGGTCACGAGGTGCGGGTGGCGCTCCTTCAACCGCTGGGCCAGCGCGAACGACGCGGTGTTCTGCTGAAACGTCGAACTGAAACCGACGACCCGTACGTCGCGCCAACCGGACGCGTCGGCGAGCGCGTCGAGGTACGCCGGTACGTCCTCGTGACGGGTACGGAGCAGCCGCGCCCGCAGTTGCTGCGGCGTACCGCCGAGGTACGTCAGATCCTCCGCGAAGTCGTCGATCAGGCGGGAGTCTGGGTCGGGTGCCGCGTCGCCGAACGCGGCCAGCGAGAACAGCCAGTCGCCGAGCATCCGACCGCGGTGCTTGGCGAGCAGGTCGTAGTACTCCGACCCCAGCCATGCCGCGAAGTCGAGATTGGCGTGCAGCGTGCGGGTCGGAAATCCGTGCGCGGCCGCGATCTCCTTGAGCAGGCCGATCTGGATCGACGGCCGGTTGCTGTCCATGAACGGCATCGACACCAGGACGGTCGGCCAGGTGGCCCGTTGCGCCACGGTGGCGGCGTCGAGCGCGTCCGGTACCGGGCCCGGTTGGGGGACCAGCAGCGGTAGGGGTGTACCCGACATCTCCGCGCTCCTTCCGCCGCCGGCCTCAGGGATTGAGTCTTACGCTGCCGCCCGGTGGCTCGGGATCAAATGCTCCCGGTGTGAAGGCCCGCGCGAACTGGTCCGCTATGGACACCGCTGGAGCGCTCGCCGCCGCGGTGTCCGGGGCGGCCAGAATCGGCGCGGCGGTAATCGGCGCGGCGAGAACCAATGCCGCCAGCCCCGCCGCCACAGTCGCGCGCCCACGCCCGCGGCCGGTCCGCGTGGCCGACGCGGCCGGCTCGATCGGCACCGACTCCGTCGGCGTGGCTGAGTCTGCCGGCTCCGTCGGCGTGGCTGACTCTGCCGGGCGGGACCTGGACGTGGGTAACGCGGGGACAGGGGTGTCGACGCTGTCCCGGTTCGCTGGCTTTTCGGGCATGACGAGGCTCCCAAAGGTGGTCGGATCGTGCGTTGACCGCGACGGCGGCGCAGCCGTGGAAACGCACGGCCACAACATCTAGAGGACGACGCCGAGGATTACGGACAACTCCGATCCTGGGAACCTCGTGTCGTAAAGCCGACAGTTCTTCGCGTCCGCGGTGCCCCGGCGGGGTTCATACCAGTTCGAGGTCCCGCAGCTTGGCGCGTACCCGATGGGCCTCGGAGTGGCCGAACTCGTCGAGGATGGCCAGCGCGCGCTGCCAGCTAGCGCCCGCCGCGGCCGGGTCGCCGGCGGCGTGGTGCACGTCGCCGAGGCAGATCAACACGTTGGCCTCGTTGAACCGGTCCCCGAGATCGCGCCACAGCCGGGTCGCGACCCCATAGCAGGCGAGCGCCTGCTGCAGGTTTCCAAGTCCGTGGTAGGCGAGGCCGAGGCTGTCCCAGGTGTGCGCCTCGCCCTCGCGGTCGCCGGTGTTCTGATGCAAGGTCAGGGCCCGCTGGCAGACCTCGAGCGCCGCCGGGTAACTGCCCAACTGGGCGTGGTACCAGCCGATCGCGTTGAGCGCGTCGGCCTGCCCGACCCGGTTGCCCGCGGCCTGGAACAGCTCGAGAGCACGCTCGGCGTGGCTGAGCGCCTCGGCGTTGCGCCCGGCGTGCCCGAGCAACGGCGCCAGATTGAAGTGGGTACGGCCCTGGCCGTTGTCGTCGCCGGCCGCCGCGTAGAGATCAAGGGCGAACTGGAGGTGTTTCTCCGCGTCTGCGTCGCGGCCCAGCTGAAGGCAGGCGCGGGCCAGGAGGCGGTGCGCACCCGCCTGTACCGGCGGGTCGTCCAGCCGTTTCGCGGCACGCAGACCGGCCGACTGGACCGTGGCCGAGTCGTGCCAGTGGCCGTACCGGTCGAAGAACGTGGTGAGACTCCACGCGAGCTGGCAGGCGTGGCTGTCGAACCCGCCCTCGTCGGCCAGGTCGACGGCGGCCAGCAGGACCCGGTGCTCCGCGGTGAACCAGGCCAGGGCATGGCCGTAGGCGGGGAAATCCTCCGGTGTGACGCCGGGTTGCGGCGCCGCCAGGGTGATCGACTCGCGGTACGGGTTGAGCTGGCGGTCCGCGGCATAGGCGCTGTGCAGGTAATGATCGAGCATCCGGTGCAGCGCCTCGCGTCGCGTCGCGTCGGTATCGTCGGCGTGGGCCCGCTCGGTGGCGTACGCGCGCAGCAGGTCATGGAAGGTGTACCGGCCCGGAAGGTGTTCGTTGACCAGGTGGGCCCGGGCCAGCGAGGCCATGGTCGCCGCCGCTTCCCTGGGCTGCCGCCCGGTCAGGCTCGCCGCGGCCGCGGCCGTGATGTCCGGACCGGGGTGCAGTCCGAGCAGCCGGAACAGCTGGGCGGCCTCGTCGCGCAGCGTCCGGTACGACCAGGAGAACACGGCCCGGACATCCGTCGCCTGGTCGTCGCCGTCGAACGCGTCCAGCCTGCCCCGGGCCTGGTGGAGCTGGTCGACCAGGACCGCCAGCGGGAAACCCGGGCGGGACGCGGCACGGGCGGCGACGACGGTCAGGGCCAGCGGCAGGCCGGCACACGACGCGATGATGTCGTCGGCCGCCGCCGGCTCGGCGGCCACCCGGTCGGGGCCGAGCCGGCGTGCCAGCAACTCGCGGGACTCCTCGGCCGACAGCAGGTCGAGCACCATCGGCCGGGCACCGTCGGCGACCAGGCCCGGCAGCTCGTACCGGCTGGTCACCACCACCAGGCAGCCGGCTGAACCGGGCAGCAGGGGGCGGATCTGTTCGGCGTTGCGGGCGTTGTCCAGTACCACCAGCATCCGCCGACCGGCGAGCAGGCTGCGGTACAGCGCGGCCTGCGCCTCAAGGCTCACCGGGATCAGCTGCGGCGGTACCGCGAACGCGTCCAGGAACCCGCGGATCGCGTCGGCGGAGTCCAACGCGGACCCGGTCGGCTCGAACCCGCGCAGGTTCACGTAGAGCTGTCCGTCCGGGAACCGGTCGCGGATCTGGTGCGCCCACCGCACCGCCAGCGCGCTCTTGCCGACCCCGGCGGTACCGGCCACGGTTATGATCAACATTGCGTTTCCGGTACCGGTGGGGTCGCCGGCCAGCATCGCGTGCAGTAGCTCGAGTTCGGTGTCGCGCCCGGTGAAGTAGTGCATGCCGTGCGGCAGCTGGGCGGGTGTCGGCTGGCCGGCCGCGGACGGGAACGGCGCGGCTCGCGGGCGGGTCCGTTCAGCGGCAACCGGTTGCCGTCCACCGGCCGCGTTGACCGCCGGTCCGGCGGCGGTCGCCGGCGGGGCATCGGCGGTCACCCGCGGGGCATCGGCGGTCACCGCGGCGGCCAGGGTCGGATCGCCGGTCGCCACCGGTCCCGCCAGGCTCGGGTCGGCGACCAGCATCTGCTGGTGCAGGCGCTGCAGCTCGGCGGCCGGTTCGATGCCGAGTTCCTCGACCAGCTGGCGGCGGGCGTTGCCGAACGCGGCCAGCGCCTCGGCCTGGCGACCGCACCGGTACAGGGCCAGCATCAGCAGGCCGTGCAGGCGCTCCCGCAGCGGATGGGCGGCAACCAGCTGGCGTAGTTCGGAGACCAGGTCGAAATGGAGACCGAGCGCCAGGTCGACCTCGACGCGCTCCTCCACGGTACCGATGCGCCGCTCGGCGAGGCGGTCGCGTTCGGTGTCCAGAAGCGGGCTCGCCAGGCCGTCACAGGCCGGCCCGCGCCACAGCCCGGTCGCGGCATGCAGCGCCTCGGCCGCGCGGCGCAGGTCGCCGGCCGCCCGCGCGGCCCGGGCCAGGCCCACGTACCGGTCGAACTCATCGAGGTCCAGGCCGCCCTCGCGCACGGTCAGCAGGTACCGGCCGTCAGCCCAGGTCAGCACCTTTGACGGTTCGCCACCGGGGCGTTCGGGCTCCAGCGCCCGACGTAGCGCGGAGACGTGCTTCTGCACCAGATTGACCGCGTACGCCGGGGCCGCCGTACCCCACACCGCGTCGATGATCTGGTCGCGCACCATCGGCCGGTTCGCGTGCAGCAGCAGGACCGCGAGCACGGTCCGCTGCTGCGACGAGCCGAGGCTCAGCCGGGTGTCGTCCTGCCACGCCTGGAGCGGGCCGAGCACCTCGAACCGCACCGCTGCGACCGGATCAGCGGGCACCGCGGCCTCCGCCGGGCGTCGCGGTGATTCCTCCGGTTACCGGTCCAGCGACGGGTCCAGTGACAGCTCCAGCGGTAGGTCCAAGCCGGTGGCCACGATAGGAGGTGACTCGCGGGGGAGACGGTGGCCGGCAACAGCCGGCCGCCAACCGGCCGCCGGCGGCGTGAGGAGCCCGCCCACAATCCGTGCCCGCGCGTGTCACACCGCAAGTCTATGGACTGCCGGCCGGCCGGCGACGCGACGACGACAACCGGGGGAGTCGACCCCCGGGGCCGGCGGCCGCCGGGCGCGCCGCGCGAGCGCTGGGAGTGCCCGACGGTCCGTTTGATACGTCGGAATCCGGACCCGTCGCGGTCCGCGATTGTGAGGCGACACCGGTGTCACCGGCGTCACGGAGAGCGACAGGCAGAGGAGCTTCACGTGTGCGACGTGATCTGTAGCGGGCGCGGTCGGTCCCACATCGAGCGCCTGGCGGGCGTCGCGCCGGCCGGTGCGGCCACCGGCGGGTCGGGCCGTGGGACCTGAACCGCGGCCGCCGGCGGGCCGGGCCGTGGGACCTGAACCGCGGCCGCCGGCGGGCCGGGCCGTGGGACCTGAATCGCGGCCGCCGGCCGACCGCGACTTCGTCCGGCTGTGGACCGGCGGGACGGCGTCGTTGGTCGGATCGCGGGCGACCGATCTGGCGCTGCCGCTGGTGGCGATCGTTACTCTGCGAGCCAGCGCGTTCGAGGTCGGGCTGCTCAACGCGGCCAGGTACGCGCCGTTGGTGATCGTCCCGGTCGTTGTCGGCGTGTGGTCCGACCGGCTCCGATGGCGGCCGATGCTGGTGGCCTGCGACGTCGGCCGGGCTGTCCTGATAGGACTCGTGCCGCTGGCCGGCCTGCTGCATCTGCTGTCGATGAACCTGCTGTACGCGATCGGCTTCGCCGTCGGCGTGCTGACCGCGCCGTTCGACGTCGCCATGCGGACCTGCGTACCGAAACTGGTCGACCGCCGGTACCTGGCCGAGGCCAACAGCAGGATGGCGATGGGCTACCGGGTCGCCGGGGTCTGCGGGCCCGGCCTGGCCGGGTTGCTGGTCGGGCTGCTCACCGCGCCGGTCGCGCTGGCCGTGAACGGGGTGTCGTACCTGTTCGGTGCGGCCACGCTCGGCGCGCTCGATCACCGCGAAACCGCCCCGCCCACGCCGCGTCGCCGCCGGCCGCCGGCGTGGCGCTCGATCGCCGAGGGCCTGCGCGCGGTCGCGCACGACCGGGTACTGCGGCACCTGGCGACCCAGTCGGCGACCTTCACCCTCTTCGGCAACGTCGTGGTCACCGTCCTCGTGGTGTACGCGGTTCGCGATCTCGGCCTGCGCCCGGCGCAGCTGGGGCTGGTCGTCGGGGCGGGCCCGGTCGGCGCGCTGCTGGGTTCGGTGCTGGCCAACCGGCTCCGCGACCGGCTCGGCTTCGGGCCCACCCTGCGCCTGGCCACCGTGGTGGCCTGCCTGTCGCCGCTGGTACTGCTGGAACCGGACGGGTCGGATCCCGCCTCGTTGCTGGTGATCGGCGGATCCCTGGCCGTGCACGGATTTCACCTGGCGGTGTTCAACGCCAACGCGCTGACGCTGCGCCGGTCGGTGGCGCCGGACCAGCTGCGCGGCCGGATCACCGCCAGCTACCGGCTGCTGATGGTCGGCACCATTCCGCTCGGTGCCCTGCTCGGCGGAGCCGCCGCGACGCTGTTCGGGCTGCGACCGGCCCTCACCGTCGGGGTGATCGGACTCGCCTCACCGATCGCGTGGATCACGTTCTCGCCGGTATTCCGGCCGCACCCGATCCCCGGCGGCCCGGCCGGAAGAACCAGCCGCACCGCCTCCGCACGCCCAACGCCCGCACCCAACCCGTAGGACCGACCACATGCCGAGGACAGTCCGACCGATTGTTGATGATTTTTTTTGGTCCGACGTGTCACGATCGGCGTGTGTCCGACGTCACCCTCTGCCCACCCCAGCCGCCGAAGTTGCTCCTCGTCGAAGACGACCCCAACCTCGCCGCCATGCTCGTCGAGGTCCTGCACGACGCCGGCTTCGCCGTCGATCACGCCCCGGACGGCCAGGCGGGCCTGCACCTCGGCCTGGCCCGTGGCTACCAGGTGATGGTGCTCGATCGCCGGTTGCCGGCCATCGAGGGCGTCGACCTGCTGCGCCGACTTCGCGGCCGCGGTGTCACCGCCGGGGTCCTGATGCTGACCGCGCGGGCCACGGTCGGTGACCGGGTCGAGGGTCTCAACGGGGGAGCCGACGACTACCTGGTCAAGCCGTTCGAGGTGGACGAGCTGATCGCCCGGTTGCGGGCGTTGATGCGCCGCCAGGCCGACACCGGCAACCAGATCCCGATCGGTGCCGCCCGCCTGGATCTGGATGCCCGGCGGGTGTTCCGACCGGACCACCCACAGCTGTCGATCCCGCTGTCGGGGCGGGAGTTCGAGCTGCTGCGGGTGCTCGCATCCCGCCCGAGCCAGGTGTTCAGCCGCGACGAACTGCTGGTGCGGGTCTTCGACGAGGGTGACAGCGAGAGCGACCGGGCGGTCGACATCTACGTTCATTACCTGCGCCGCAAGTTGGGCCGCGGCGCGATCCGTACCGTCCGCGGCTTCGGGTACCAGCTCGGCACGATGTGAGTGATGATCTGCGGCCGTCCTCGGCCGACCGGGAGATGTTGCGTCGGGCCACCATCGTGGTGGCCGTCCAGACCACCGTGGCGGTGGCCGCCACGATCGTCCTGGTCAGCGTGATCGCGTACTCGCTGACCGTACAGACCGAGAATCTGGCCCAGGAGCGGCTGGTCCGGCAGACCGCGCTGACCGCGGACAGTGTGTTCGAACCGCCGGTCGGCGTGGTCCTGCTCCGATCACTGAAGGGCGGTCCGACCGAGGTCAGCGCGGAGGCACCGGACGGGCTGGAACGGCTGGATCCGTGGTCGGTCCCGGACGGGCTGTCCAATCTGCGCCGTGAGGGCCGCGACTTCGAGGTGTACGTCGTCGATCGGCCGGGCGGCTGGCGCATGGTCGCGCTCGTGGAGGTGACCCGTCGCACCCAGCAGGCCAACCGGCTGATCGGCTCGGTGGTCGGCGCCGCCATTCTCGGCATCATCGCCGCAGCGCTGGTCGGAATCGTGCTCGGGCGCCGCGCGGTACGCCCGCTCGGCCGGGCACTGGCTATGCAACGCCGCTTCGTCGCCGACGTCAGCCACGAGCTGCGGACCCCGCTCGCCGTCGTACACACGCGTGCACAGCTGCTGCAACGCCGGCTCACGCGCGCCGCGAACGCCGAACCGGCCACGGTTCTCGGTACCGACGGGCCGATCGCCGGCATCCGCGACCATGTCGATCAGCTGGTGGCCGACACCCGGGCGCTCGGCGAGGTGGTCGAGGACATGCTGCTCGCCGCCGACCTACTGCACACGCCGGGTGGCGGGCAGTCGGTGGACGCGGGTCAGCTCGCGACGGAGCTGGTCGCGTCGATTGCACCCCACGCCGCGGCGCTCACCGTGGACCTGATCGCGCGGGTCGAGTCCGACCGACCGCTGATCGTCACCGGTATCCGGGTGTCGCTGCGGCGGGCCCTGGCGGCACTGATCGACAACGCGCTCAACCACGAACACCCCGGCGGTACCGTGATCGTGCGCGCCGGCCGGTCCGGGCCGGACGTGACGCTCGCGGTGGTCGACGACGGCGAAGGCCTGGACACCGACCAGGCCGAGCGGCTCATGCAGCGACATGTCCGGGGGGCCACGGCCGGTGGCGTCGGACAGCGGTTCGGCATCGGCCTGGCGCTCGTCCGTGAGGTGCTCATGGCGCACGGCGGTACCCTGCGGGTCGCCGGCAGTCCGGGCCGGGGCGCGACCTTCACCATGGTCATCCCGTCCGCGAGCGGGTCCCTGCCGGCAGATCACGAGGTCAGGTCCCACAGGAGCCGGTAGAACACGGTGCGTACCGGGTCCGGGTCCACGCCGTAGGCGGCGAGCAGCGTCGGCTCCCAGCCGGGACCGTAATTCCAGTTCAGGCTCCACGTGGCGATCGCCAGGTCGGCCCAACGGTCGGCCACCCCGAGCGCGCCGAGATCGACGTGACCGGTCCAGGTGCCGTCGGCCCCGATCAGGGTGTTCGGCGCGCAGGCGTCGCCGTGGCAGACGACCGGGCGATCGACCGGCGGGGCGTTGGCCAGCCGGGCCAACGCACCGGCGCGCCCCAGCGCCGTGTGCTCGGCGTGCCACCGCGACGGGTCGAGCCGGCCGGCCGCGGCGCGTCGCCCGAGCTCGGCCATCCGGTCGTCGATACCCCACGAGAACGGGCAGGCGTCGACGGGCAGCGCGTCGTGCAGGTGGCGCAGGCCCGCACCGATCGCGGTCACCGCGGTCGCCGGCGCGGCCCGCCACCGGTGGGTCACCGCGTTGTCTCCCGGCAGGCCCACCGTGACCAGCCACTCGCCGTCGGCGTCGCGGCCGTGGTCGTCGACCACCGGTACCGGGGTGAACCGGGCCGCCCAGCGCAGCCGTGCGGCCTCCGCCGCCAGGTCGAGGCCGCACTCGGCGGGTGCCCATTTCACGAACCACCGACCGGCGGCGGTGGGAATCTCGAACGTGATACCGCCGAGTTCGTTGCGCCACACCGCCCGCAGTGCCCGGCCGCCGGCGACGGCGCGAACGCCGGCCGGTACCGTGACCTCACCCGACGGCACTCCGGCGATCATCGGTCCTCCTCGCGCCACCCGACCGGGTTACCCCGGTCACCACCGAGCCGCCGGCTGCGCGGGCCACCCCGGTCCGCGTGCGAGGATGGACGGCGATGTTCCTCGCCGTCGCCCCGCTCACCGACGTGACCACCTGGGCCCGCAGCAGCGGCCTGGAGATCGTACTGATCATTGTCGGTGCGATCCTGCTGGCCCGCCTGGTTCGCTGGCTGGGTACCGGGGTGACCGGGCGCATCGATGCCAGCTCGGTGCGGGGCCAGGGCCTGATCCGGTCGGAGGCGGCCAAGCACAGCCACGTGGTGACGCAGGTGGTCACCTGGTTGGCGATCGGCGCGGTCTACTGCGTCGCCGCGGTCATGATCCTGCCGCGGCTGGGCGTACCGCTGACCGGGCTGGTCGCCCCCGCCGCGGTGGTCGGCGTCGCGCTCGGCTTCGGCACCCAACGGCTGGTCCAGGACGTCCTCGCGGGGGTGTTCATCCTCATCGAGCGGCAGTACGGGTTCGGCGATGTGGTCCGGATCTCGGCGGTGGGGTCGACCGAGGCGGTGACCGGCACGGTCGAGGAGGTCACCCTGCGGATCACCCGGCTGCGCAACCTCAGCGGCGAGGTGATCACCGTGGCCAACGGACAGATCGCGCTGGTGACGAACATGTCGCGGGACTGGGCCCGGGCGATCGTGGACGTGCCGGTACCCACCACAGTGGACGTACACCGGGTACGCGAGATCCTGCAGCAGGTGGGCGAGGTGGCGCGCGAGGACGCCGCGCTGGGGCCGCTGCTGCTCGATTCGCCGACCGTGCTCGGCGTCGAGCACATCGAGCGCGACACGCTGCACGTGCGGATCGTGGCCCGCACCCTGCCCGGCAAGCAGTTCGACGTCGGACGCGAGCTGCGGTCGCGGGTCGTCGCGGCGTTCCAGACCGAAGGCATCAACGTGATCACGGGGCTGGACGCCGTCGAACCGATCGGGACGACCTGATGCGGCGGCTCCTGCTGCGCGGCCGGGTCCGCACGTCGACCGTGATCCTCGTGCTGATTTTCCTGCTCACCCTCACGGTGTACCTCCTCGTCCGGCCGGTACCGAAGTCGATCTCCGGGACGGTGCGGCCGGCCGAGCGCAGGACACCCGCGCCGGCTTCCAAGCGGCCGACCGCGCCGCCGAGTAGCCACCCGGCCACGACCGCACCGAGCCCGGGTGACAGCCGTGGCGCCAGCCCGAGCCCGAGCGCGGTCGGCGGGAGCCGGACCACGCCGGTGGGGCCGTCCGGATCGCCGCCGGTATCGGTCGCCCCGTCGTCGACGGGCGTGCGGTAGGCCACCGGGTACGACCGGTGACCGGCACGACAGACTGGGAGCCGTGACGACCACGTTGGCCATCGACTGCGGCGGTGGCGGCATCAAGGCATCGGTACTGGACGCCGCCGCCACCATGCTCGCCCAGCCGGTCCGGGTGCCGACGCCGTACCCGATGTCACCGGACCGGTTCGTCGAGACCCTGCTGGGCCTGGCGGCGAACTTCCCCGACCCGCACCGGGTGACCGTCGGCGTGCCCGGGATGATCCGCCACGGCGTGGTGGTGTCCACCCCCCACTACGTCACCCGGAGCGGGCCTCGCAGCAGGGTCGATCCGGTCCTGGTCGGGGCGTGGGCCGGCTTCGACGCGCGACGGGCGCTCACCGAGGCGTTCGGGGTGCCGACGCTGGTCCTCAACGACGCCGAGGTGCACGCCGCCGGCGTGGTGGCCGGTACCGGCCTGGAGCTGGTGCTGACGTTCGGTACCGGTCTGGGCTGCGCCCTGTTCGACGGCGGGAGGCTGGCGCCGCACCTGGAGCTGTCGCGGGCGCCGGTGCGGTGGGGGCTCAGCTACGACACCTACATCGGGGAGCCGGAGCGTCGCCGGCTCGGCGACGCCTTCTGGTCCCGGCGGGTCCGCACCATGGTCGACGCGCTGCGCCCGGTCTTCGTCTGGGACCGGCTGTACCTCGGTGGTGGGAACTCCGGCCACATCCGCGCCGGGCAGCTCACCCGGATGGGCGGCGACGTGGTGGTGGTGGCGAACACGGCCGGCATCGTGGGTGGCGTCCGGGCCTGGACGCTCGGCGGTACCTGACCGCCGGCCCGGTTACCTGCGGTTGACGGCCGCCTTGGCGATGGCGGTGAAGAAGCGCTCCATCTCCGACCCGAACGGGTTGTCGTGAACCATGTAGGTCCAGGTGGCGGTGGGGCGTGACAGCCCGGCGTCGGACAGGTCCCAGCCGTCGGAGGTGATCTCGGCGGTGTCGAACGTGGCCACGATGCGGTCGTCGATACCGCTCTGCAGCCGGGTGAAGGCCGGTACCGCCGCGCGGTGGTACTCGTCGAGCGGGTCGAGCCGGCCGAGCGCGCGCAGGTGCACGCCCTCGCGGACCTCGGCCAGCTCGGCCAGGTGGTCGGCCCAGCACCGGTCGAGGTGGAACAGGGCGATCGAGCGGGCCGCCCGCTTCACCGCCTGGTCGCCCACCAGGTCACGGACCTGTTCGTACCGCTGGGGGCTGCGCTCGGCCAGCAGCGTCGCCGCCGAGTCGGTGGTCAGCAAGTCGTGTCGGCGGGCCGCGATCACCTGGCGCTGCTGCTCGGTGACGACGCTGTACCGCCAGGTGTTGCGGTGCAGCGCGAAGCTGATCCCTTCGGCCACCCGCTGGGCGTGTTCGACGGCCCGGTCGACGGCCTTGTCGTGCAGCCGCCCGTCCGGGTCGGGGTCCAGGAACGGAACCGCGTCCTGGGCGTGCCGGACCACCAGGTCGTCCTCGACGCTGACGAACAGCACGGAACTGCCCGGGTCGCCCTGCCGACCGGCCCGGCCCCGGAGCTGGTCGTCGACGCGGCGGCTGTCGTGGCGACCGGTACCGATGACGTAGAGGCCGCCCAGTTCCACCACCCGGTCCCGGTCGGCCTGGCCGCTGCCGCCGAGCCGGATGTCGATGCCACGGCCGGCCATCTGGGTCGACACGGTGACCGCGCCGGGCATGCCGGCCTCGGCGATGATCTCCGCCTCCTCGGCGTCGTTCTTGGCGTTGAGGACCACACATCCGACGTCGGCGGCCTGCAGCGCGGCGGCGATCCGCTCGGACTCGGCGACGTCGAGGGTACCGATGAGCACCGGCCGGCCGGCGGTGTGCGCGGCGGTGACCTCCGCGATCAACGCCGCCTCCTTCAGCTTGCGGGTGGCGTAGACCCGGTCCGGCTCGTCGACCCGGATCCTGGGTGTGTTCGGCGGAATCACCGCCACCTCGAGCCGGTAGAACTCGCGCAGCTGCTCGCCGACGAGGGCGCCGGTGGCGGTCATGCCGCAGGTCGTCGGGTACAGCCGGATCAGCGACTGGACCGTGATCGTGCCGAGCACCTCGCCCTGTTCGGTCGCGGCGAGCCCCTCCTTGGCCTCGACGGCGGCCTGCAGACCGTCGGGCCAGCGGCGGTGCTGGGCCACCCGGCCGCGGAACTCGTCGACCAGGTCGACCTTGCCGTCGCGGACGATGTAGTCCACGTCGCGGCGCAGCAGGGCCTCGGCGTACAGCGCGACGTTGAGGGCGGTGAGCTGCTCGAGGTGGTCGGGCGCGTACAGGTTGATGCCGCCCAGTTCGCTCTCCACGGTGGTCAGGCCGGACGTGGTCAGCTGGACGCTGCGCTGGTCGTCGGCCACCTGGTAGTGCCGGCCCGGTTGGAGGTGGCGGGCGATGTCGGCGGCGGCGGCCAGTGGCAGCGGATCGTCGGACACCGCCCCGGCGAGCACCAGCGGCACCCGCGCCTCGTCGATGAGAATCGAGTCGGCCTCGTCCACGATCACCGCGGCGAGTTCGCGCTGCACCGGTTCGGCCGGGTCGACCGCCAGCCGGTCGCGCAGGTAGTCGTAGCCGGCTTCGCTCACCGACACGTACGTCACGTCGCGGCCGTACACCTCGCGCCGCCGCGCCGGACTGGACGTCTCGCCGATCGAGCCGACGGTCAGGCCGAGCAGCCGGTAGACCGGTGCCATCCACTCGGCGTCGCGGCGGGCCAGGTAGTCGTTGACGGTCAGCACGTGCACCGGTCCGCCGCGCAGCGCGAAGCCGAACGCCGTGACCGCGGCGGTCAGCGTCTTGCCCTCGCCGGTGGCCATCTCGGCGACGTGGCCGGCGAGCATCGCCAGCGCGCCGACCAGCTGTACGTCGAAGGCCCGCTGGCCCAGCCCGCGACGGCCGGCCTCGCGGGCGAGGGCGCACACCTCGACCAGGGTGTCGGTCGCGGCCGGGTCGCGGCCCGCCGCGCGCAGGTCGCGGGCGGCCGCGGTCAGCTCGGCGTCGGTCAGGTCGGTCAGCCGGTCCGTCCGGTCGGTGATGGCCGGCAGCAGGGCCTCGAACGGTGCGAGATTGACCGTTGTGCCCGGTCGCTGCAGAAACCGGCGAAACCGGGCTCTCAACCACTGCCGTACCACCATGCCGTCAACGGTACGTGGGTCGGGGTCGGACCGGTGACGCCAGGGTTGTCCGGGTGCCTCCGCCCGACCGCGCCCGGCCCCGCCACACGCCGGTGACCTGGGCGTATACCGGCCGGATCCGAATTCCGGCCGGGCCGTCACGGCCCGTACCGGACCAACCGCGGGGACGGTTGTCGATGGCTACCGGCCGGTACGGACGGTAACCGGACGATCCGGTGCTGGGCGCCATCTTGTCCGCATTGCGGGCGGTCAGGCGAATCTTGCAAGATTGCGAAGGGTTCTCC
>JAVHWE010000140.1:0-10969 GCA_032160285.1 Micromonosporaceae bacterium
CCGTACCCTGACCGCGAGGTGATCGACGTGAGCGCACGCGGCGTACTCTTCGACGCGGGCGACGTATTGATCGGCCCGATCAACGGCCGGTGGAACCCGCGCTACGACTTCGAGCAGATCCTGTCCCGGCACGTCCCCGACGTCTCGGCTGATTCGTTTCCGGCGGCCTTCGCCGCCGGGCAGCGGGTACTCGACGCGGCCCAGGCAACAGCGAGCCGCACCGAGTACCACCGGGCGATCCTGCACGCGCTGGGTATCGATCGACCGGGCACGGCGCTGTTGGCCGAGCTCGAACAGCCGGCCGCCGGTCTGCCGGTCGCGGTCTTTCCGGACGTGCGTCGGGTGTTGGAGCGGCTGCGGATGGACGGCGTACCGATGGCCGTCGTATCGGACAGCTGGCCGGACCTTGAAGACCTCTTCCGCCGGCTCGACCTGCACGAGTTCTTCCAGACGTTCGTCATCTCAGCGGTGCTCGGCTGCCGCAAACCGGATCCACGCATGTACCGCGCCGGAAGCGACGGACTCGGTCTTCCGCCGCGGGAATGCGTCTTCATCGACGACGACCCGGAACTCGTCGCGGCCGCTATCGACCTCGGCTACCAGGCGATGACCCTCATCCGGGACCCGAACCCGCCCACCACCACGACCACGCCGCGGATTGCCTCGCTCGACGACCTGATCGCGATCGTCGGCCGCTGAACGGCACCAACTCCCCGACGGGTCGCACGCTGCGCCCACCGGTGAATACGCCAGACTTGGCGCTGTGAACACCGGGCCGCACGTCGAGGACCTGCTGCGTGAGCTGGCGCCGCAGGTCCTCGGCGTGCTTGTCCGGCGGTTCGGCGACTTCGACGCCGCCGAGGACGCCGTACAGGAGGCGCTGATCTCGGCCGCCATACACTGGCCCCGGGACGGCACTCCGGACAGCCCGCGTGGCTGGCTGATCCAGACCGGCTCCCGGAAGCTCCTGGATCAGGTGCGCAGCGAGCAGGCTCGGCGGCGGCGGGAGAGACTGGCCGCGCTGCGGGAGCCGCCGGCCGACGAGCCGGCCGACGACCGCGACGACACCTTGATCGTACTGTTCATGTGCTGTCATCCGGCATTGACCGCGGCGTCGGCGATCGCGCTGACGTTGCGGGCGATCGGCGGCTTGACCACCGCCGAGATCGCGAACGCCTTTCTGGTACCGGAAGCGACGATGGCGCAGCGGATCAGCCGCGCCAAGCAGCGCATCAAGACATCCGACGTACCGTTCACGATGCCGGACCGCGCGGAGTGGCCGCAGCGTCTGGGTTCGGTCCTTCACGTCCTCTACCTGATCTTCAACGAAGGGTACGCCAGCAGCTCCGGCGATGATCTGCACCGCACCGAGCTGTCCAACGAGGCGATCCGGCTGACCCGGATGGTGCATCGGATGCTGCCGGGCGACGGTGAAGTCGCGGGCCTGCTCGCGCTCATGCTGCTCACCGATGCCCGCCGGCCGGCCCGTACCAACGCCGCCGGCGAACTGATCCCCCTGCACGAGCAGGACCGCAACCGCTGGGACCGGCCGCTGATCGTCGAAGGGGTCGCGCTGATCAACGACGCGGTGACCAGGGGCGCCGTCGGCGAGTACCAGCTGCAGGCGGCGATCGCCGCGCTGCACGACCTGGCGGCACGCGCCGACGACACCGACTGGCCGCAGATTCTCGCACTGTACGGACTGCTGGAGCGGATGACCGGCAATCCGATGGTCTCGCTCAACCGCGCGATCGCGGCGGCGATGGTGCACGGCCCGGCAGAGGGTTTGCGGCTGCTCGGCTCGCTGGACGAGCAGTTGCCGGGCCACTACCGGTTGGATGCCGTGCGCGCGCACTTCTTCGACATGGCCGGTGACGTGGAGGCGGCAATGACCCATTACCGGATCGCGGCCAGCCGCACGACGAGCATGCCGGAGCGCCACTACCTGACCACCCAGGCCGCCCGCCTCAAGACGAAGCTCGACCTACCCGATGACGAGCACTCAATCCACCACCTGAAAGCACCACATCCCGGGACCGGGGTGCCGCCGCGACGGTTGTAGCCGGTCAGGCGTCTTCGTCACATGTTGATCATGTGGCCGGCCAGCCCGTGGATCGCCTCTTTGACCGCTTCGCCCAGCGTCGGGTGGGCATGGACGTTGCGGGCCATTTCGTGCACGGTCAGATCCCACCGCTGGGCCAGGGTCAGTTCCGGCAGCAGTTCCGTGACGTCCGGCCCGATGAGGTGCGCACCCAGCAACTCACCGTACGTCGCGTCGCAGAGAACCTTGACGAATCCCGACGGCTCCCCCAGACCCTGCGCCTTGCCGTTGGCGGTGAACGGAAACTTCACAACACGCACGTCGAAGCCGCGATCCCGGGCCTGGGCCTCGGTCCAACCGAAGCTCGCGATCTGAGGTTGGCAGTATGTCGCCCGGGGAACCATGACGTAGTCCAGCTCCATCGTCTCCGCGCCGGCTATCGTTTCGGCAGCGACGATGCCCATGGCCTCGGCGGCGTGGGCGAGCATCAGTTTTGCGGTCACGTCGCCGATCGCGAAGATATGCGCAACGCTGGTGCGGCATCGGCCGTCCACGTCGATGGCGCCGTGCCCGGTCAGCCGTACGCCGGTCGATTCCAGACCGTAGCCCCCCACCCGAGGTTGGAACCCGATCGCCTGCAGGACCTTGTCCGCCTCGAGCGTCTGCTGCCCACGGTCTCCGGTGACGGTGACCCGTACCCGGTCGCGCGTTTCCTCGATGGCGTCCACCCGCGTGGAGGTGCGGACGTCGATGCCCAACCGCCGGTAGTGTCGGGCCAGTTCGGCGGAGACCTCCGTGTCCTCGAGGGGCACAATCCGGTCGAGGAACTCCACCATGGTGACCCGAACGCCGTAGTTGTGCAGGACGTAGGCGAACTCCACGCCAATCGCGCCGGCGCCCGCGATGATGACGCTGTCGGGCAACCGTTCGCTGAGAATCTGCTCCTCATAGGTCACGACCCGCGACGACAGCGCCGTACCGGGCAGCAACCGGGTGGTCGCGCCCGCCGCGATGATGCAGTGACCGAAGGTCACCGTCTCGTCGTTCACCCGCAGGGAACGGTCGTCGAGGAAGACGCCGTGACCGTCGTATTGGGCGATGCCGTTCTTTCTCATCAGGTAATGCACACCCCGGACCCGGCCGTCGGCGACCGTCCGGCTGCGCCGCCACGCCGCGCCGTAGTCGAACCGCACCGAACCCTCGGCCTCGATGCCGAACGTCTTTGCCTCTCTCAGTACGGTGTGCGCCAGTTCGGCGTTGCGAAGCAGTGCTTTCGACGGAATGCAACCGACGTTCAGACAGACGCCTCCCCAGTACCGCTCCTCGACCACGGCAACGCTGAGGCCGAGCTGCGCCGCCCGAACCGCGGCTGTGTAGCCGCCCGGGCCAGCGCCGAGGACGACGACATCGACATGATTGGCCATGAATCAACCGTAGGTGACACGGTCGCGGCGCGTCCCACCACTCGACGGTGACGTGCGACGCTCACGTGTGCTCGAAGAGCGACGTCACGGCCCATCCGTCGTCGTCCCATCCGCCCCGGACACGAAGCAGGGTGTGCGCGGCGAGCAGGCAGGTCAACACGCGCCGTCAGCGGCTCCGTAGAGTCACCCACTATGACCGTCGAGATTGAGGTTGCTCAGGAGGCCGACGACGATGCCGTTGCGGCGTTCAACCGCCTGCTGCCCCAGTTGTCGACCGCCTCCCCCATTCTCGACGGGCCGACGCTCAGCCGGATGATCTCCCATCCCGCCAGTACCGTGCTATTCGCACGCGTGCACGGGGAAATCGTCGGCACCCTGACCCTGGTGATGTTTCCTGGCCCGTCGGGCGTGCGGGCGAGGATCGAAGATGTCGTCGTCGACGGGGCTGTCCGCGGCCAGGGTGTCGGGACCGCCCTCGCCCGGGAGGCACTACGGCTGGCCAGCGCCGCTCAGGCCCGAACCGTCGATCTGACCTCCCGACCGTCGAGGAGCGCGGCCAACCGGCTATACGAACGGCTGGGCTTTCAGCCACGGGATACCCGAGCCTATCGATACACCGTCGACCACTCTGTCCGGTCCCGGTAAGGATCGGGGGTCCGACGCCGATCTCGGGCCTGGTGTGCTCATCGTCGGTGAGGGGGCAGGAACAGTGAGAAAGACGAGGAATGCCGTCACTGCCGCTCGCTCGACCACCTGAACGCGATGATCGGATCATGACCGGTAGTGCTATAACAAGGACTATGGCGACGGGGCGGTTACGCGGTACGCGGCCCCCGACGCTCGACGCGGTGGCACAGGTGGCCGGGGTTTCCCGCGCTACCGTGTCCCGGGTCATCAACGGCGCGCCGACCGTCGACTCCAAGATCCGCGCGACCGTGGAGGACGCGATCGCCGCGACCGGCTACGTGCCGAACCTGGCGGCACGCACGCTGGTGACCCGCCGGACCGACTCGGTGGCCCTGGTCATTTCCGAATCCGACGTGCGGACCACCGACGCCGACTTCCTCAACCGGGTCTTCACCGACCCGTACTTCGGCCGGATCACCGCGGGCGCCCAGGAGGTGCTGCGGCGCAACGGTATCCACCTGGTGATCATCCCCGCCGACGCCGCCGCCCAGCAGCAGGTCGTCCGCTACTTGCGCCAGGGCCACGTCGACGGGGTGCTGCTCATCTCCAGCCATCACACCGACCCGCTGCCCGAGCAGGTGAGCGGTCTGGGGATCCCGGTCGTGATCTCGGCCCGGCCGGCCCAGCCGATCCCGGCCAGCTACGTCGACATCGAACAGCGCCTCGGCGCCGCGCTCGCCGCGGAACACCTCTACGCCCGCGGCTGCCGGCGGCTGGCCACCATCACCGGTCCGCTGGACATGCCGGCCGGCCACGACCGGCTGGCCGGCTTCCGGGAGGCGCTCGGCCCGCACGGTCTCGCCGAGGTGCCGTGCGTCGAGGGTGACTTCACCCGGGCCGGCGGCGAGCACGCGGCGCGCGTGCTGTTGCGCCGGCACCCGAACGTCGACGGGCTCTTCGTCGCCAACGATCTGATGGCCGCGGGCGCCCTGCAGGCGCTGCAGGACCTGGGCCGCAACGTTCCCGACGACGTCGCCGTCGTCGGTTTCGACGACAGCAGCGCGGCGCTGGCGTGCCGACCACTGCTGACCACGATCCGCCAACCGGTCGAGGAGATGGCCGCCGAGATGGCGCGGCTGCTGCTGGCCCACATCCGCGAGCCCGACCGGCTTCCCCGGTCGGTCATCTTCCAGCCCACGCTGGTGGTACGGCAGTCCGCCTGACGCCGGGCGCCGACTACCCGGCCGGCTCCCCGACCATCTCCGGCCGCCCGTGCGTCCCGGATGGACCCCGCCCGCGCCCGATGCGCACCCACCGCGACCTCCCCGTTGGGTGCTCTACGTCCGTCAGCCGGACTCGGGCGACCAGCCGTAGACCCGCTCCACCGGGATGGTGATCACCACCCGCCCCTCCGCGACCATGGCCGCGCGGTACTCATCCCAGTCGGGGTGCTCGCCGCGAATCTCCCGGTACAGGTCGATCAGTTCCTCGACCGTCGCGTCCTGCGGATCGGCGGCGACCGGGGTGATCCGGGCCGTCCCCTCCACCACGACGAAGGCCCCGAGATTCTCGGTCGTGACATGGAAACTCGCCCGCGGATCCCGCCGTAGGTTGCGCGTCTTGGCCCGCGAGTCGGTGGCCGAAATCCTGATCAGCCCCCGGTCGGCGTCGTAGGCGTAGCCGACGTTCGAGATCTGGGGCCGACCGTCCCGCTTGAGGGTGACCAGCACACCCCGGATGCGGTCGGGCAACAAACTCAACAGGCCCGCGTCGGGCTGGTTCTCCGTCATTGGCTACTTCCCTTCGCTATGTCGCGCCCGAACGGTTCGCGACTCTCCCGGCACTATGGTGGCATCGACCCCGACACCCGTACCCTCCGGCCGGCCTCTGCCGCACCTCCCGGCCGTAGTGTCCCGCGCCCGCCGGTCAACCGGTGGCGCCCACCGCGGCCAGTGGCCACACCTCGGTGGCCACGGTCGCCTGGGCCGCGTCGAGGCTGCGGGCGCACGCGGCCGCGTCCGAGCCCACCGCGACCAGTGCGGCCAACCGGGGAATCGGGTCGCGCGGCGGCAGGTGCAGCCGGCTGCCCGGCTCGACGAGTGCCGCCGCGTGCGCGATGCCGGGCACGCGCCTGGCCCGCGTCACGTCCACCGAGTCGACCCGGCAGTCGAACTCCGGATACAGGAACCGGATCTCGGCGGTCGCGGCCCGCAGCGCACCGAGGTTGGGCGCTCGGCCGAACGCCATCTCGGCCGCGGCCCGTACGAGATCGACCCCGGTGGCCAGGGTACTGATGAACGGGATGAGATCGCCGCCCAGGCGGCCGTTGAGCTCGACCAGCCGGGGCCCGGCCGCGGTGAGCCGGACCTCGGCGTGGGTGACACCGTGGCCGACGCCGAGCACCCGGTGCGCGTGCGCCACCAGGTCCGTCACCGGCCGCGCCCACGGTGCGTCCGACCACCCGGTGACCAGGTGCCCGATCTCCTCGAAGTACGGGTCGAAGCCGAGGCGCTTGCGCGCGACGTGGACACAGTGGACGTCGCCGTCGAAGGCGACGCTGTCGACGCTGATCTCCGGGCCGTCCAAATACTCCTCGACCAGCACGCCATGCCCGGTGGGCAGGTCGCCGTACCGGGAAGCGGCCGACAGCACGAACGCCTCCCGTACCGATTCGCGGTCCTCGGCCAAGACGACACCGAGGCTGCCGGCCAGCGATCGGGGCTTGAGGACCACCGGGTAACCGAACGCGTCGGCGGCGCGGACCGCCTCGTCGGGTGAGGTGACCAACCGGTACCGGACCGGCGCGACGCCGGCCTCCGCTAACAGCGACCGGGTGGCGTACTTGTCGCGGCAGCGGCGGGCCGCGGCCGCCGACATGTGCGGCAGACCCAGGTGACCGGCCACCTGTGCGGTCACCTCGAGGACGGTCTCGTCCCAGGTGAGCAGTCCGACGTCGGACCGATCACCGGCGAGTGCGCTCACCGCCGCCGCGGTGGCCGTCGCATCGGCGACGTCGGTCACCGCCACGTCGGTGAGGAATCGCCGTTGCCAGGTGGGCTCCCCCGGGAGCACCGCGGAAATCCGGTAGTGCTCCACGAGGGAGGCGAAGGCGTACTCCCGGTACGCCCGCGCTCCGCTTCCCACCACGATCAGGTGGGGTTTTTCCGACGGGGTGTGCATTCGTTTCCTTCGCTGCCGCGGGCTTCCCAGCCCTGCCGTGGTCGGGTAGCGGTGCTGCCCGCCAAACCGTGGAGCTACCCGGCCGCCGCCTCGCGGACCGTACCGAGAGCCGGGGCGAGCCGACCCAGCTCGTCGAGCATCGCCTGGGCCCCGTCGCGCATCGCCTCGGCCGCGACGAACCGACCGTCCTCGATGCACTTGCTCACGTAGTGGATCGGCACGCCTTCCGGGATCGGCATCATCTTCAGCGTGGTGACCACCTGTTTGATCATCTGTACCGCCCGCAGGCCGGCCGAGGTGTTGCCGTAGCTGACGAACCCGACCGGCTTGTACTGCCACTCGTAGTACAGGAAATCGAGCGCGTTCTTCAGCGGCGCGTTGAACGAGAAGTTGTACTCCGGCATGACGAACACGAACGCGTCCGCCGCGTCCACGGTGGCGCTCCAGTCGAGCGTGTGCCGGTGGGTGTACTCACGCATCGACGGGTGGTTGGGCTCGTCGAGAAACGGCAGGTTGACCTCGGCGAGGTCGACGAGCTGGACCTCGAACCCGCCATGTTCGCGCGCGACATCGACAACCCAGTCGGCGACGGCTCGGCCGACGCGGCCGGGACGGGTGCTGGCGACGATGATCTGCAATAGGGGCACGTTGATTTTCTCCTGTGTTGTCGGTGGCATGGTGGACCAGATTGTGTCAGCGCTCGACAAGCGCGAGCACGCGGGTGGGGCTGCCGGAGCCGCCCACGATGGGCAGCGGCCCGACCATCAGCACAGCACCCTGCGCGGGCAACCGGTCCAGGTTGGACAGTTGGGTGAGCCCGTACTTGTTCGCGCCCTGGAAGTACCAGTGACAGGGGTACGGCTGGTCGTCGAAGGAGGCGGCCGCGCCCGCGTCGGTGCCGACCGTCTCCACGCCGATACCGACCAGCGAGGTCTGCTCGGCCAGCCACCGGGCGCAGTCCGGGGCCACGCCGGGTGTGTGCCCGCCGTTGAGGAACTTCTGTTGGTCGTCGCGGCGGGAGTCCCAGCCCGTGCGGTACAGCAGCCATCCGTGCTCGGGCAGCGGTCCGTGCTCGGTCTGCCACCCCTCGATGTGTTCGCGCCGCAGCAGGAAGTCGGGGTCGGCGGCGGCCTCCGCGGCGAAGTCCAGCACCGCGGCGGGGCCTACCAGTCGTTGCGGCGGTACCTCGGAGACGTCGTGAAGATGCTGTCCGGACAGCCAGTGCACCGGCGCGTCGAAGTGCGTGCCGGTGTGCTCGGAGAACCGGACGTTGTTCCAGTAGACCACCGGTCCTGCCGCGTCATAGCGGCTGATGAGCTCGCGGTGGAAGCGCCAGGGCTGGCCGCGCTCCGGTGGCAGCTCGATGACCGGGCTGTCCTCGGACAGCGGCGCGGTCAGGTCGACGACCTCGATCTGTCCGGTTCGCAGGCCGGCAACGAGGTTAGTGAGCACCGTCATCGGTCGGTCTCCTCTGCTTTCGACGCGGGGCTCAGGCCCGGACCGGTTGCGGCACGGCCGGCCAGACCGGCGTGGACCAGGCCGGGTCCGCCGCCGTACCGACCCGTACCGTGTGGTCGTAGCGCTCCTGCAGCTGCCGGGTGACCGGGCCCGGCACGCCGGAACCCACCGGCAGCCGGTCGATCGAGGTGATCGGCAGGATTTCAGCGAGCGTTCCGCACAGGAACAGCTCGTCGGCGACGTAAAGCTCGGTGCGGTCGACCTCCCGACGCTCGATCGACAGTCCCAGGTGGGCCTGCGCCAGCACATCCACTGTGGACAGGGTGATACCTTCCAGGACCCCGCTGGTCCCCGGCGGGGTGACCAGGCGCCCGTTGCGGTACATCACAACGCAGGCACCCGGGGCCTCGGCGACACTTCCCCGCTGGTTGAGTAGCAGTGTGGTGTCGAAACCGTTGCGTACCGCCTCGTGCTGGGCCAGCCGGCTGTTGTGGTAGTTGGCGCCGGTCTTGATGCGCGGCGGCATCGAGTCGTCGCTGATCCGCCGCCATGAGGAGACCGACGCCGCCGCGCCGGCCGAGAACCGCGGGGAGCGCGGCGCCCGCGTCGCGGTGATGTGCATGCCGACGTCGTCGGTGTGGCACAGCGGGTCGAAGTTCGGTCCCATGCCGAAATAGGAGACCACACACAGGTGGACGTCCTGGCGGTACCGGTTGGCCCGCAGCAGGTCGACGCAGGCCGCCGTGATCTCGTCATCGGTGTACCGGACCGGCATGTGCAGGCTCTTCATCGACCGGCCCAGCCGCCGCAGATGGTCGTCCAGGCGAAACACCGACAGCTGCCGCTCGGCGTCATGCCAGTAACCGCGCAGGCCCTCGAACACGTTCGCGCCCCAGAATGCTCCCTGGCTGCGGGCGTGCACAACACATTCGTCGAAGCCGACGAGCCGCCCGTTCAGCCAGGCGTAGTCGGGTGGTTCCAGCACGGGCGTCATCGTTGCTCCTCGATCAGGTTGGTCCGGATGCCGCCGCGTCAGCCGGCGACGTGCCGCGGCGTCAGCCGGCGACGAGCTACGGCGTCAGCCGGCGACATCGGCGTTGTGGCGCCGGTACACGCCGGCCCGGTCGGTACGCAGCAGGGCGCAGTGGCGCAGCACCTCGGCCACACCGACGCCGTCGTCGGCGTCGTGGGCGGCCGCCACATGCCCGTCCGGTCGCACCAGAAGCCACATCGGCCGGTGGGCGGCGTAGCTCTCGCGCAGCGCGGGATCCTCGTCGTGCACGACGGTCACCCCGCTCGGCAGGCCGTCCACCTCGGTACCCGCGGGCAGCACCAGCACCGACCGGACCGGCAGGCCCGCATCACCGGCGCCGGCCTCGTCGACGAAGCGCCGCGCCGCATCGGCCCCGGTACCGAAGTACAGCACCACGAACGTGGCGCCGAAGCACCGCCGGATACGCACCCGACCGCCGCCGGTCCGGATCCACCCGTCCGGCGCGAAGTGCCCAACCAGCCGGTGGCCGCCCGCGTCCGCGACGAGCGGCGAGTCCGTGTAGACGTACGGTTCGGCCATCCGCCCGCTGTTGACGTGCCGGCGCGCCGCTCCGAACGGCCGCGACAGCCGCAGCAGAACCGCACGGGCCAGCCGTCGCGGCCGGTTCGGTGGCACCATGAACCGGATGGTCGCCTCGGTGACCTCAAGATTTTCCCGGGCTGCCGCGTACCGCTCGGCGTGGTAGGTCTCCAGCAGACCGGGATCGGCCCGATCGGTGAGGACGAGCGCCAGCTTCCACGCCAGATTGTCCGCGTCCTGGATTCCGCTGTTCATGCCGCGTGAGCCGTACGGCGGCAGGGCGTGGGCGGCGTCGCCGGCGAAGAATACCCGACCCACCACGAACCGGTCGACCACCCGCTGGTGAAAGCGGTAGGTGCTCACCCAGTCCACCTCGTACGGAACGTCACCGATGACCGCGCGGACCCGCTCGTCGAACGCGCCGGTGCGGCGCTCCTCCTCGATATCCGCGTCGGGCGGCAGTTGCCAGTCGATCCGCCAGACGTCGTCCGGCTGCGGATGGATGACCAGCTGCCGCCCCCGGTTGAACGACGGATCGTAGTGGAAGTGGCGTTCCTGCCGCAGCGGCAGCCGGGCCCGGATATCGGTGATCAGGAACCGGTCCTGGTGCGTGTAACCCGTCCACTCCACACCGACCAGTTCCCGCGTGATGCTGCGGACCCCGTC
>JAVHWE010000220.1:0-8524 GCA_032160285.1 Micromonosporaceae bacterium
ACCGCCGGCAACCTGCGCAACTTCACCCTCGCGTTCGTCAACAGCGCCGGCTGCAGGGCGTCCTGGTTCAACGCCTTCGATCCCCGTACCGCCTGGTCGAAAGACCAGATCGACGCGATCCGGGCCCGGGGCGGTGACGTGAAGATCTCGTTCGGCGGCGCGAACGGCGCCGAACTGGCCCAGGTCTGCACCACACCGGCCCTCGTCGAAGCCGAGTACCAGGCGGTCGTCGACGCCTACGGCCTGACCTACCTCGACCTCGACATCGAGGGCGCCGCGGTGGCCGACCCGGTGTCGATCGCCCGCCGGTCACAGGCGCTGGCGCTGCTGCAGGCCGCCCGCCCCAACGTCCGGATCTCGCTGACCCTGCCGGTACTGCCGGAGGGCCTCACCGCCGACGGACTGAACGTGGTGCGGTCGGCCCGCGACGCCGGGGTCAACCTCGACCTGGTCAACGTGATGGCGATGGACTACCAGCGGCCCACCGGCAACTACGGCGCGTTCGCCGTGCAGGCCGCCCAGTCCACGTTCACCCAGTTGCGCACGCTGTACCCGACGCGGACCACCGCGCAGCTGTGGCGGCTGGTCGGCGTCACCCCGATGCTCGGCCAGAACGACGACGGCGGCATCTTCACCCTCGCCGGCGCCCAGCAGCTGGTCACCTTCGCCCAGACCAACCACCTCGGCATGCTGTCCTACTGGGAGGAGACCCGCGACCGCAACGCCTGCACCGGCGCGCTGTTCATGTGCACCAACGTCGCGCAGACCCCGTTCCAGTTCAGCCGCGTCTTCGCCGCCTACACCGGCTGAGAAGACCCGGGGAATGTTGGTGGCGTCAGGCGGGGCGGGGGGCGGCGGCCAGGTGGTGGAGGGCTAGGCGGTAGCCGTCGACGCCGAGCCCGCAGATGACGCCGGTCGCCACCGCGGACACCACCGAGTGCTCCCGGAACGCCTCGCGGGCGTGGATGTTGGACAGGTGCACCTCGACCAGCGGTCCACGCAGCATCGCGCAGGCGTCGCGCACCGCGTACGAGTAGTGCGACCACGCGCCCGGGTTGAGCACGACCGGGGCGGCCTCGTCGGCGGCGGCGTGCAGCCAGCCGAGCATCTCGTGCTCGGCGTCGGTCTGGCGCACGTCCACGTCCAGGCCGAGTTCCCCGCCGACGCGCACACACATGGCCGCCAGATCCGCGTACGACGTCTGGCCGTAGACGTCGACCTGACGGGTACCCAGCCGTCCCAAATTGGGACCGTTGAGGACGTAGACCCCGGTCACCGCGAAACCTCCACATAGGCCGCCCGAAGCAGGTCCGGCGACGGCGAATCCAGAATGGACGGCTCGGCCAGCCCGTCGAGGACCACCAGCCGCAGCCGGTTGCCCCGCGACTTCTTGTCGACCCGCATCGCCGCGTACAGGTCCGGCCACGCGTCGGCGGAGTACGCGACCGGCAGGCCGAGCGTCCGCAGCACCCGCTCGTGCCGGTCGGCCGTGGCGTCGTCGAGCCGGCCGGCGCGACGGGCCAGCGCGGCGGCGTAGACCAGCCCGACCGAGACCGCGTGCCCGTGCTTGCCGCGGTACGCCTCGCGCCTCTCGATCGCGTGACCGAGGGTGTGACCGTAGTTGAGGATCTCCCGAAGCCCGGCTTCGCGCAGGTCCGCACCGACGATCCGGGCCTTGACCCGGACGGCACGTTCGACCAGTTCGCGCAGCACCGCCCCGCCCGGATCGACGGCGGCGACCGGGTCCGCCTCGATCAGGTCCAGGATCGCCGGATCGGCGATGAACCCGCACTTGACCACCTCGGCGAGGCCGGCCCGGAGGTCGTCACCACCCAGCGTGTCCAGCGTGGACAGGTCACACAGGACACCCACCGGCGGGTGGAACGCGCCGACCAGATTCTTGCCGGCGGCGGTGTTGACGCCGGTCTTGCCACCGACCGCGGCGTCCACCATGCCGAGCAGGCTGGTCGGCAGCTGCACCACGGACACGCCCCGCAACCAGCAGGCGGCGACGAACCCGGCCAGGTCGGTGACCGCGCCACCACCAACCCCGACAACCGCGTCGGTACGGGTGAAGCCGGCGCCACCCAGCGCATCCCAGCACCGGCCGGCGACCTCGATGGTCTTGCCGGCCTCGGCGTCGGGCACCTCCAGCGCCGCGACTGCCACGCCCGCGCCGCGCAGCGTCGCCGCGACCCGGTCGGCGTACCCGCGCAGCGGCCCCGCGAACACCACCGCGACCTGCGCCGCGCCCTCGATCAACGACGGCAGGCCGGCGAGCAGATCGCGCCCGACGACGACCCGGTACGGCCGCTCCCCGCCGACGTCGATCTCCGTCGGTGGACTCGCCGCGAACATCCCGGTGGGTGGGCTCACCGCGGCGCAACCCGGTCCAGGGCGGCCGTCACCTCGGCGGCGACCTCCTCGACGGTCCGACCGTCGGTGTGCACCACCACGGAGGCGACCCCCTCGTACAGCGGTCGTCGCTGGTCGAGCAGGTGACGCAGGGTCGCGCGCGGGTTCATCGCCAGCATCGGGCGCCCGGTACCGAGGCCGACCCGTTTGATCGCGTCCGCCACCTCGACCGACAGGTACACGACGAGGTGACCGGCGAGGCTCTCGCGGGTACCGTCGGCCAGCACCGCACCGCCGCCGAGGGCCAGCACGCCGTCGAAGCCGGTGAGCGCGGCGGCGATGGCGCTGCGCTCCAGCGCCCGGAAGTGCTCCTCGCCGTCGTCGATGAAGATGTCGGAGATCGGCTTTCCGGCGGCCGCCTCGATGGTGGCGTCGACGTCCAGAAACGGTACGCCGAGCCGGTCGGCCACCAGCTGACCGACCGTGGTCTTGCCGGCGCCCATCATCCCGACGAGCACACAGACCGGACGCGGGCTCACGTGATCACCAGGTTGTCCAGGTAGCCGCGCAGGTTACGCCGGGTCTCCGCGACCGCGTCGCCGCCGAACTTCTCCAGGGCCGCGTCGGCCAGTACCAGCGCCACCATGGCCTCGGCCACCACCGCGGCCGCCGGTACCGCGCAGACGTCGGAGCGTTGGTTGATCGCCGTCGCCGCCGCACCGGTGACGACGTCCACGGTGGACAGCGCCCGGCTCAGCGACGAGATCGGTTTCATCGCGGCGCGGACCCGTACCGGTTCGCCGTTGGTGATGCCGCCCTCCAGGCCACCGGCCCGGTCGGTGAGCCGGCGCACCCCGCCGGCGGTGGGAACCATCTCGTCATGTGCCTGCGAGCCCCGCGACCGGGCCTGCACGAACGCGTCCCCGATCTCCACGCCCTTGATCGCCTGGATCGACATCAGCGCGGTCGCCAGCCGGGCGTCCAGCTTGCGGTCCCACTGGACGTGGCTGCCCAGCCCCGGCGGAACCCCGTAGGCGAGCACCTCGACGATGCCGCCGAGGGTGTCGGCGTCGCGCTTGGCCGCGTCCACCTCGTCGACCATCCGGGCGCTCGCCTCCGGATCGAGGCAGCGCAGCGGGTCGGCGTCGATGCGCTCGGCGTCCTCGGGGCGCGGCACCAGACCGGGCTTCGCCGCGACGGTACCCAACTCGACCACGTGCGAGACGATGTCGATGCCGAGCGCCTGGCGCAGGAAGGACTTCGCGACGGTACCGACGGCGACCCGGGCGGCGGTCTCGCGGGCGCTGGCCCGCTCCAGGATCGGCCGGGCGTCGGCGTACCCGTACTTCTGCATGCCCGCCAGGTCGGCGTGGCCGGGCCGGGGCCGGGTCAGCGGGGCGTTGCGGGACAGTCCGGCGAGCACCTCGGCGTCGACCGGGTCGGCCGACATCACCGTCTCCCACTTCGGCCACTCGGTGTTGCCGACCCATACCGCGACCGGACCGCCCTGGGTGGTTCCGTGCCGGACGCCGCCGACGATCTCGACCTCGTCGCGTTCGAAGCTCATCCTGGCCCCCCGGCCGTAGCCGAGGCGGCGTCGGGCAAGCTCGTGGGCGATCTCGGTACCCGTGACCGCGACCCCGGCGGGCATGCCCTCCAGGATCGCCACGAGCGCCGGACCATGCGATTCTCCAGCGGTCAACCAGCGCAGCACGGGTGCCAGTTTGGCACAACCGACCCGCCCGGCCCCCAGCGGTCAGCGCCGGGCGGCGGTGAGCGCGGCGCGCATCTGGGCGACCGGGGCCGGCCGGTGCGTGAACAGGCCGAACTGGCGAACCGCCTGGGCGAGCAGCAGATCGAGGCCGGACACGATCGGGCAGCCGGCCGCCGCCGCCGCAGCGGCCAGCGGCGTCGGCCACGGGTCGTACACCGCGTCGAGCAGTACCGCCGTCGGCCGCCACCGGATCGCGGCGACCACCTCGTCGGCGACCCCGCCCGGCACGGTCGAGATCACCACGTCGGCGTCGGCGCACCGCGCCACATCGGCCCAGCCGGTCCCGCGCATGCTCACCCCGAGTACCGCCGCGACCGGCCGCAGCGCCGCGATGGAGTCGGGCCGGCGGGCGTAGACGGTGACCTCGGCGCCCAGGTCACGGGCGGCCGCGACGGCGGCACGGGCGGTACCGCCGGCACCGAGCACGGCCACCCGCCCGGCGGCGACGACGCCGACCGCGGCGAGGGTGTCGACCATCGCCGGGGCGTCCGTGTTCTCCGCCCGCCAACCGGGCCCGTCCGGTACCAGGGTGTTGGCCGCACCGATCGCGGCGGCGACCGGGGAGACGGCCCCGGCCACGGCGAGCGCGACCTCCTTGAGCGGCATCGTCAGGGACAGGCCGGCCCACTCCGGCCCGAGACCGGCGACCAGGTCCGCCAGCTCGGACTCGGCGCACTCGACCGCACCGTACGTCCAACCGGTGAGGCCGGCCGCCGCGTACCCGGCGTTGTGGATCACCGGAGACAGCGAGTGGGCGATCGGCTTGCCGAGCACCGCGGCCCGGTGAACCGGGGCGGATCCCGTCGACACGTCAGAGCACACCGTTGCGTCTGGCCAGCGCGACGTCGCGCTGGAACTCCTCGAAGGTGTTGGAGAACCCGGTGTGGCCGGCCTTGTCGGTGGTCACGAAGAACAGCCACTTGCCGTCGGCGGGGGCCACCGCACCCTGCAGCGCCTCGGTACCGGGGTTCGAGATCGGGCCGATCGGCATCCCGGCCACGTCGTGGGTGTTGTACGGGTCGGCCGGGTCGTGCAGCTGGGACTCGGTGAGGTTGCGCGAATCCTGCGCCTCCTTGCCCGACACCCGCAGCCAGTAGTTGACGGTGCTGTCCAGTTGCAGGCACGAGCAGGGGAAATTGCCGCCGTACACCCGGTTGTAGAGCACCCGGGCGACCTTGCTCATGTCGGCCGCGAGCGGCGCCTCGGCCTGCGCGATCGACGCCGCGATCAACGCCTCGTACGGCGAGATGTGCCGATCGTTCTGCGCCTTGTCGGAGAACTTGAGGTCGCCGACGACCGTGTTGAACTTGTCCACCATCGCCGCGAGCACCGTCCTCGCGTCGACGCCGGGATCGAAGTCGTAGGTGGCCGGGAAGAGGAACCCCTCGATGTTCTTCGCCGCCGGCTTGCCGTCACCGCGGGTGAACCACCAGTCCGGCACACCGAGCGCGACCGGATCCTTGGCCGCCGCCTGGAGATCGGCGACGGGGATCCTGGTCGCCTTCGACACCACGGCGAACACGTCGGTGCTGATGGTGCCCTCCGGAATGGTGACCCGGAACGCGACCTTGTTGATCAGGACCCCACCCGCGTCGGTCGCCAGTAACGCCGACAGCGCCCTGCTCGCCTGCATGTGCCGGGACAGCTTGTACGTGCCGGGCTGGACCTCGTTGCCGCGCGAATTGCGCCGGGTCGCGTCGGTGTAGGCCTTGACGCTCCGGACCACGCCGGCCCGCACCAGCAGCTGGGCAATCTCGGTCGCGGTCTGGCCGGAGCTGATCTTGACTTGGACCTCACCGGTACCGGCGGCGGTGTAGTCCGGGGCCACCAGGAAATCTTTGACCTTCGTATATCCGTAGAAACCACCGACGCCGAGCCCACCGATCAGCAGCAGCGACAGCAGGAGCGCGAGCGGCGTGCGGCCCCGTCTGGGGGGTGGCTTTCCGGCGGCCTTGGCGTTGGCACGGCGGGCGGCGGAGCGGCGGTGCCGATGGCGCTCGCCATCGTTCTCACCGAACGTCAGCTCCAGCTCATCCAGCATCAGGTTGCCTCCGGCGTGCGTCAAGCCAGCTCTGAAGGATCTCCACAGCGGCCGCCTGGTCGACAACCGCGCGCTGGCGCTTGCCTCGCACGCCACGCTCGGACAGCCTACGCGTGGCGACGACCGTGGACATCCTCTCATCGACCATACGCACCGGTACAGGGTCGATCGCCGCTCGTAAAATTTCCGCGTACTGCCTGGTCGCGACCGCCGCCGGCCCCTGTTTGCCGGCCAGGTTGACGGCGAGCCCGACAATGACCTCGACCGCCCGATGGATTTCGACGAGACGGGCGATTTCCGCGATATCGGATGGAAGATCATCACGTCCGGTCGCGTCCCGGGGTACCGTCGCCAGCGGCGTGGCCAGGATGGCGTCCGGGTCGCAGACCGCCACGCCGACCCGCACCGAGCCGACGTCGACGCCGAGCCGCACTCCCGGACGGTCAGCCGGCGGCATGCCCGATGGGGCCGGCTGGGCCGGCGATCGCCTGCTCCACCGCGACCAGCAGGGTCGCCGCGTCGCCGGCCGGCGCGCCGCCGCCCTGGGCCAGCTCCGGGCTGCCACCGCCCCGCCCGGACAGCGCGCTCTTGACCAGTACCGCCGCCGACAGGCCACGGTCACGGGCGGGCGCGTTCGTCGCCACCACCAGCGACGCCTTGCCACCGGCGCGCGCGGTCACCGCGACCACACCCGGCCGGTCGACCGCCAGCCGCCCCCGGATCTCCTGCGCCAGCGTGCGCACATCGGTGGCCGCCGCACCGTCCGGCGCCTCGGTACCGACGTACCCGACGCCGTTGATGTCGCGGGCCGACCCGGCCAGCCCACCCACGTTCGCCAGGACCAGCTGCGCCCGCAGCTTCTCCAGTTCGTTCGTCGCCTCGCGAAGCTGCGCCACGGTCTGCTCGACCCGGTCGGCCACCTGGTCACCGGGTACCCGGTACATCTCGGCCAGCCGGCTCACCAGCAGGTGCTCGCGGGCCAGGAAGTCGAACGCGTCCATGCCGACGAGCGCCTCGACCCGCCGGACCCCGGCCCCGATCGACGCCTCGTGCAGGATCTTCACCAGGCCGAGCTGGCCGGAGCGGGCCGCGTGGGTACCGCCGCACAACTCCCGGGCGTAGTCGCCGACCTCGACCACCCGGACCTCGTCGCCGTACTTCTCGCCGAACAGCGCCATCGCGCCGAGTCGCCGCGCCTCCGCCTGCGAGGTGACGAACGCGTGTACCGCGAGGTCGCTCATCAGGACCTCGTTGACCCGCTGCTCGACGTCGCGCAGCACGGCCGGCGACACCGCGCCCGGCGTGTTGAAGTCAAAGCGCAACCGGCCCGGCGCGTTCAGCGAACCCGCCTGGGTCGCGGACTCGCCGAGGAACTGGCGCATCGCCGTGTGTACCAGGTGGGTCGCGGTGTGGGCCCGGGAGATGGCCCGCCGCCGGTTGATGTCGATCTCCGCGTACCCGGTCTCGCCGGGGCGGACCTCACCCTCGACGACCCGCGCCCGGTGCACGATCAGGCCCGGTACCGGCTGCTGCACGTCGAGCACCTCGGCGCGGCCGCCGCCGACCGTGATGAAGCCGTGGTCGGGCTGCTGGCCGCCGCCCTCGGCGTAGAACGGTGTCGCGTCGAGCACCAGCTCGACGGTCTCCCCCACGCCCGCGCCGGTCAGGCCGTCGCCGGCGCCGGACAGCACCGCCCGCAGTCGCGCCTCACGCGCGGTCTCCTCGTAGCCGGTGAACCGCACCGGGCCGCCCGCGTCGAGTACCGCCCGGTACGCGGACAGGTCGACGTGGCCGGTCTTGCGCGCCTGCGCGTCCGCCTTCGCCCGGCGGCGCTGCTCGGCCATCAACCGGCGGAAGGTGTCGGAGTCGACGTCGAGCCCCTGCTCGCCGGCGATCTCCAGGGTCAGGTCGATCGGGAAGCCGTACGTGTCGTGCAACTGGAACGCCTGCTCACCGGTCAGCCGGGTGTCCCCGGCACGCCTGGTGTCCGCGATCGCGGTGTCCAGGATGGTGGTACCGGCGCGCAGGGTCGACAGGAACGCCTCCTCCTCGCCGTACGCGTAGGTGGAGATCCGCTCGAAGTCGGTCGCCACCTCCGGGTATGACGCGGCCATGCAGTCCCGCGCGACCGGCAGCAGCTCCGGCAGCGCCGTGCCCTGCCAGCCGAGCAGCCGCATCGCCCGGATCGCCCGGCGCATGATCCGCCGCAGCACGTAGCCGCGGCCCTCGTTGCCCGGGGTCACGCCGTCGGAGATCACCATCAGCGAGGTCCGCAGGTGGTCCGCGATGACCCGAAGCCGGACGTCGTCGGGGTGCGACTCGGACGCGATGTGCGTCGCCGTCGCGGGGTACGT
>JAVHWE010000626.1:0-5243 GCA_032160285.1 Micromonosporaceae bacterium
GTGGCCGGTGGCACTGCTGATCGGCCGGGTGGTCCCGCGCCACTGGATACTGCTCACCGGGTACCAGGGTGCGGGGACACTCCGCGCCTACGATCCGGCGTCGGGCCGGGCCCGCGAGGTGGGCCTCGACGACATCCGCCACCACCGTGCGCACCCGGGCTTTCCGCGCGCGTTCGCGCTGGTGCTGCCCACCAGGGTGGTATCCGGGTAGAGGAGGTCGCCCCGTGGTGCGACTGGTCGCACCGCATGGCACCCGAGTTCCCGCCCGTGTACACGCTGGACCCTCGGCTGCCCATTGTCGACTTCGGTCACCAGTAAACGTTCCACCCGCGCGGCATTATCCACAACAAACCGAAACCGCTCCCTGCTCCGGTCAACATCCCGGCGCCGCAGCGCTGTCCCGCTGTGGGGCTCCAGTGCTTCAGGAGACCGACGTGCGAGATGGCCGATCGACGACAAAACACAGTCGACCGTCGATGCCGATCGTGCAATGCGTGCTGCCAGGCTAGCTGGATGCCGGCGCGCCAAACCGGTCGGCCGGATGCGCGTGCATCGATGGGCGTTCCGGCCACCGTCCCGGCCGGTACCGTCCGACGCTGCAGGAGACCCCATGAAACGACTGGTCGTAGGTTCCATCCTCGCCACCTCCGCCATCGCCGTCAGTACCGTGGCCATCGCCGCAAGCACCGCCCACGCGTCTGCGCAAGCGACCACGGTCGTGCAGAAGCGAGCGTTCGGCACCGCCGCGACCGGCAGCACGGTGTGCGTTGGGCCGATCTCCCCCACCGACACCGCCGGCGTACAGATCTTCGGCTTCACGAACGCCTCGACAACCCTTACGTGGCAGGTACTCACGGTGTCGTCACAGTCAGCCCCGACGGTGGTGTTTCAGACCACCGCGCGCTCGGTAAGCCACGTCGTTGCGCCATCCGGCAACCTCATGTTCGAGGCCTGTGTGAAGAAGACCGCCGGCACGGCCCAGGACTTCGACCTCACCCTCAACTCCCAGGCCGTCGGCTGAGCCGTACGCCATTGCCGATCGCCTCGGGCGAGTGGCCCCCGGTACGTGTCGGCCGGCCGATCGATGCCGGGATTCGAGAGGAGGTACCTGGTCCGCCGCCCGGACCCGGGGCGCCGGCGAGCTGACGGCCGCCGACTCCGGTACCAACGCGAGTGTTTGAGAAGTCACTGGTCCCTCGTTGGGTGGGGTCACGGCGCTCGTGCCGTGGAGCAGCCGTCGCGGGCGAGTGTCACCCGAATGCGGGAAGCCGACTGCGGGCGAATAGCCACAAACAGTACAGAGTGGTTAGGCTGCGGTCGGAGGTGTGGCATGGGCAAGAAGCCGGAGCGTCCCGAGCGCGGCGATCTTGTCAATGCGGCGGTACCGGTGCAGCCCACGCGGAAGCCGGCGTCCTACCCCCTCGCGGACCCGGATGAGTGCGAGGAGTACGAGCGCCGAGTCGTCCTCTCCGCCGAAAACCAGCTGTACGTTCGCTTTCAGCTATGGAAGGACCGACTCATCGTCGAGTTCGCGGTGGGGCAGATCGTGCGCTACAACGGACGATGGGTAGAGGTGGCGCGCATCGACAGCTGCCACAACTCCATCCACAAACATCAGCTGTCGAAGAGTGCGCCCCGTAACACCACCGGGCAACGGGCCGTCCTGGAAGAGATCCCCCACGAGAATCCGTGGTCGTGCGTTGACCGGTGGTACGACCTGGCCTTGACAAAGATGCAGAATGAGTGGACAGAGAACATACGGAGGTGGCGTGTTGGCTGAGCGTGGCGACGCGGCGGCGGAGACTTTCGCTGCCGGCTTCGAGTTCGCTCACCGGCTCCGGGAGCCCGGGCTCCGGCAGGCGCTGAATCGAATCGGCTGGGCGTCAGGGCAGCATGTGGTCATGGCCGTCGAGGACGAGCCCGTCGTAGACGTCGTCAGCCGAGTCGAATTCGACGACACCGACGGCCGTGCGTACATCGCGATCCACGACAAGAATGAGCCGCGCGACTTTCGCTTCCTCGTCGCAAGAATGGCGCACACCGAGGACGGCGACGCACCCGAAACCATCCGGCTGGGGCCGGAAGCGAGCATCGGCATGCTGTACGCGGCCGTGAGCCCCTGCGGCACATATGTGCCGAGCCACTGGCCGCAACCCCTGCTATTCGAGCGAATCACCGCGCCGGCCTAAACGTAACCGGACGCGAGCGCAGTCACCCGCAGAACTCGCGTGGCGTGTCCGGTGAGGGGCTGGCACGGCAACAGCAGCAGCGCGATCATTCGGACATGACGGTCGCAGAGGCGTACGCCGAATTCGCCGCACGCGAAGCACGCGGCGTGTCGGCCGTGTACGAGCGCCTGTCGCTGGCGGTCTCCCGCGACGACGAACTGCTCGCGCTGCTCGGCGCGCTGCCGCCGGCCAAGCGGCAGCCGAATCTGCTGTTCGGTGTGGTCCGGCTGCTCGGCGGACCGGTTGAGGACCCGGCCGCCTTCCATGACTACACGGTGGCGCACTGGCCGACAATCGGGGCGGAGCTGGGCAGCCGCGTTACCCAGACGAACGAGGCCGGACGGTGTGCCCTGCTGCTGCCGTTGCTTACCGCGCTGCCGCAGCCGCTCGCGCTGCTGGAGGTGGGCACGTCCGCTGGGCTGTGCCTCTACCCCGACCGGTACGCCTACCGCTACGGCGACCACAGGGTCGGCGCGGGCGAACCCGTCCTCGAGTGCGCGGTCACCGGAGCGGCCCCGCCGACCCGCGTACCCGAGGTGGTGTGGCGGGCCGGTCTCGATCTGAACCCGCTTGACGTGACCGACCCCGCGGACGTCGCATGGCTCGACGCCCTCATCTGGCCGGAGCACACCCACCGCCGTGCCCGGCTGCGCGCCGCGGCGGAGGTTGCCGCGGGCGAACCGCCCTTGCTGGTGCGCGGTGACCTGCTCGACGACCTGCCGGCGCTGGCCGCGCAGGCACCGGCCGGCGCGACACTGGTGGTGTTCCATACCTCCGTGATGTATCAGGTGCCGGCGACCCGGCGGGAGGCGTTCGCCGACCTGGTGCGAGGGATGCCCGGGCACTGGATCGCGAACGAGGCCCCGGGCGTGCTGGCCTACGACGCGGTGCCGGAACCGCCGTGCGACGCGCTGCACAACCTACTTGCGCTGGACGGGACACCCCTGGCCTGGACCCGTCCGCACGGTCAGGCGATCACCTGGTTCGCCTGACCGGCAGTCGGCCGGGTGGGCACCATCGTGAAACGCCGGCACATGTCGGCGCGTCAGCGGGTGCGAGTCAGCTTCAGCACGTCGGCCAGCTGCCCCGGGGTGGGCAGGAGGTGCAGCGCCTCGTCGATCTCGCGTTCCGCCCATTCCCGGTGCCGCCGCTCGGCTCGCGGATCGAGCGCCACGCGCGCCTGGACCAGCAGGAAATTCAGCCGGCAGGCGAGGAGCATCGAGAAATCCGCCGGCTCGGCGATGCGACCGGGTCCCCCCTCGTTCAGGTACGCCTCGTACATGCCGCGCACGGCGTCGAGGTCGGCGGTCGAGCGGTCACAGAACCAGTCGAACAGCGCACGGGCCAGCTCCCGACCCGGGGCGGCTGGCCCGAGGTTGTCCCAGTCGACGACCACGAGCGCCCCCGTGGGGTCGGTGAGAATGTTCTCCGGGTGCAGGTCACGATGGCAGACGATCATGCCGGCGGGATCGGCCGGCGCGACCGCCGCGCACAGCTCCGGCAGCGTGACCAGCCGGTCGGCGAGTCGCGCGGTCCACGCCGCGCCGGACGCGCACGCCGATGCCCACTCGTGCGCGCCGGGGACGTGGTCGTACCAGGGATCGGGCGGCCCACCGCCAGGCTCGACCGCCGCGGCGGCCGCGCACCGGTGCAGGCGCGCGAGCAGCGCTCCGAGCTCCGCCGGCGTGCCTCGCGCCGTCAGCTCGACCCGCCGCAGGTCGACCCAGTCGTAGAGGCGCAGCCACCGCCCGCCGGGAGCCGCGAGCAGGTAGCGCCCCTCGCGGTCGGGGTGGCTCGCCGGCAGCCGCACGCCCGCCTCGGCCGCCCGCCGCGCGAACGCCAGCTCCGCGGAGATCAACGCCGGTGACGGCGGTTCGCCGAAGATCTCCTTGAGCGCATAGCGTGCCGGGCCGACGTCCAACCGCCAAATCTGCCCCAACGCACCGCGCGGCCCCGCCGACACCACGACGTCCTCGTCCCACCCGAACGCCGCGCGCACGTGCGCGACCATTTCCTCGGCCATCAGACCGCCGCGGACGGGGCGACGACCGGTGGCCGGTGATTGAGCACCGCGAAGATCAGCGCGACAAGGATCACGCGACCCAGTATGGGAGACCCGACGCGCTGGTTCATTCCGACCGCCCATCTACGACTGGCCGAGGTCGATGAGGTTCCCACTTGGGTCGCGCACGCACCGAGTACGCGGTTGCAGGCGAACTCCGTCGGCGTGTGGACCACGCCGGCGCGCCCGTGCCATTGATCCCGGATGGAACGGGATGGAACGCATCAGCCGGTGTAAGCGCGCTCACGGGGAGCCGCACGGACAGAGGAGTCGCATGACACCGCAAGGGATAGCGCGATGGTGGGGGCCCGTGCGCCGGCACGGCCTGACGGTGCGCCGGTCGTTCCTGGTCGCCACGCTGGCCGGCACGCTGGTCATCGGCGGGGGCGTCGCGGTACACGCGGCCCTCGGCGAGCGGACGGGCAAGGGCGTCGGCGGGTGCTTCAACCCCACGGACTACGGCGGCGTCCCCAACGACGCGCAGGACGACCGGGTACCGATCCAGAGCGCCCTCGACGACGCGGTGGCCGCCGGCGGCGGTACCGTCTGCGTCAACGCTGGACGGTGGCGGCTGTCGCGGGCCCCGGCCGGCTCGTACGACAACCATGCCGCGCTGTCCACACACGGCGCGCACATCGCGATCACGGGCACCGGCCCCGGTACCGTCCTCGACCTCGTCGGAGATCAGGGTGGTGGCGCGACCGCCGTCATCTCATTGGACCCGGGGGCCACCGACATCACCGTCGACCGGCTCACCATCGACACGTCCGGCGCGACCAACACCGACGAGCAGACCCACGCCATCGCCATCGGCTCCGGCATCTGCAACACCGCCAACGGCACCTGCTCGATGCCGGTGTCCGACGTGACGGTACGGGAGGTGAACTTCATCCATCCCGCGCTCAACGGGTTCCGCAAGGGTGACTGTATCCGGGTTTTGGGCAACACCGCAG
>JAVHWE010000310.1:0-10023 GCA_032160285.1 Micromonosporaceae bacterium
GCCCGGTCGCCCGCCCACCGCGACCCGGGCCACCACCACCGGGTCCAGTCCGTAGCCGTCGGCCCACTTCGCGACCGCCTCGGCCCGGTCGGCGGAGCCCGGCTGGAGCTGGTGGTCGACCGTCACCAGCCCGCAGCGCAGGCGCCGACGCGGCGCGACGAATGCCGCGGCCGCGGCCAGCGCCAACGAATCGGTGCCGCCCGAGCAGGCCACCATGACCAGCGACGACGGCGGAAGGTCCGCCACCGCGTGCCGGACCCCGGCCCGCACGGCGGCGACCGGCGGCGCGAGCGCGGCCACGGAGTCAGCCGGATCTGTCAGCTGACCGGCCGGGCGCCGACCACCCGGTCGACCCAGGCGTCCGGGTCGGACAACTCGGACAACCGCGGCAAGGTCAACGGCGACTGCCAGACCCGGTTGAACTCCGCCATCCCGACGCGTTCCACCACGGCGTGGACGAACTTACGACCCTCGGCGTACTGCCGCAGCTTGACCTCGATGCCGAGCAGTTTGCGGATCACCCGCTCCAACGGGTTCGCCGACTCACGACGGGAATTGAACTTGTCCCGGATCGCGTCCACGGACGGCACCACCCGCGGCCCGACGCCGTCCATCACGAACTCGGCGTGCCCCTCCAGCAGCGTCATCAGCGCGGTGAGCCGCTCGAGCACCCGCCGCTGCGCGGGCGTCTGCACCAGGTCGAGCACGGACGAGCGGCTCTCCGGATTGCGGACCGCGTCCGCAAGCGCCCACACGCCCTGCCGCAACCGCTCCATCATCTGGTCCCGGTCGATCTGCGCCGCGTCGACGAACGCCTGCACCTCGCCGAGGAAATGCCCGCGCAGCCAGCCAACGGCGGTGAACTGGGTCCGATGGGTAACCTCGTGCAGGCAGACCCAGAGGCGGAAGTCCCGCGGGTCCGCGCCCAGCTTGCGCTCCACGTCGACGATGTTCGGCGCGACCAGCAGCAGCTGGCCGGGGTCGGCCGAGAACACCTCGTACTGCCCGAGCACCCGCCCGGACAGGAAGGCCAGCACGGTACCCGCCTGTACGCCGGTGACCCGGCCACCGATGGCGGCGGCCAACGCACCGGGCGACCGGCCGCCCGCCAACCGCTCGGCGAGCGGCTGCACGACCTCCCGGAGCCCGTTGATGTTGGCGACCGCCCAGTCGCGCCGGTCGACCACCCGAACCCCCGGATCGGGCCCGACCGGGCGCATCGCGGTGAAATCAAGGACATGGCCGGCGGCCTCGTCGGTGAGCTGCCGAAGATCACCGATGACCTCGACCGCCTCGTCGTAGGAGACCTGCGGACCGGTCCGGCCCAGCCTCGCGGCGGTCGCCGCGGCCAGGTCCCAGTCGACGAACTGCGCCATGCCCCCAACGTACCCGCAGTACGCCACCGGACACCCGCCACGGCGACCGGTTACCGGCAGTCGCTACCGGCAGCCGCAGGAGGCCAGGCCGGCGGCCAGCCGGTCGAGCGCCTCCTGGGACGGCGACGGCGTACCACCGGCGTCCGGAACCGCGTCGGCGATCACGGCGAATACCAGGATGCGACCGTCGGCGTCCACCACGATGCCGGCGATGGCGCTGAGCCCGCTCAGCGAACCCGTCTTCGCCCGTACCTGACCGGCCGCGGCACCTCCGGTGGTGGCCTCGCGGTACCGGTCACGCAGCGTCCCCGAATACCCGCCGACGGGCAGGCCGCTGAAGAGTACCCGCAGCTCAGGATGCCCGGGCCGGACCGCGAGCAGGAGCGCGTCGGTGAGCAGCGCGGGGGTGACCCGGTCGGTGCGCGACAACCCGCTGCCGTCGGCGAGGACCAGCGGATCCACACTCAGGCCGAGCTCACCCAGGACCGTGCGGATCGCGGCGGCCGCGCCCGCGAAGGTGGCGGGCTGGTCGCGGGCCAGCGCGACCTGCCGGGCCAGGCACTCGGCGATCACGTTGTCGCTCTCCACCAGCATCAGCTCGACCAGCCGGGCGATCGTCGGCGAGAAGACCTCGCCGAGTGTGGCCGCCCCGGCCGGCGCGGTACCCGTCGAGACCGCCGATCCGGGCAGTCCCAACGCGGCCGCGAACACCTGCCCGGCGGCGATGTCCGGTCCGCCGGACCGCCGGCTCGGGCCGTGCGGGCCGGCCGGGGTGGTCCGGCCGCCGTTGACCATCAACGCGGTGATGACCGAGGCGTTGCCGCTGGAAATGATGTCGCTGTCCCAGCCGGGGCCGGTCGTCGGGGCGCCGAACAGGGAACCGTCGACGATCACCCGGGTCGGCGCGGTACCGCCGAGCGCCTTTCTGACCTGGGCGGCGAGCTGGTCGAGTCGGGCCCCGTCGGCGAAGGTACGCGGGTCACCGCCGCCGAGCGTCGGGTCACCGCCGCCGATCACGACCACCTCGCCCGGCTCGGTGCCGGCCACCGCGCGGGTGGCCAGGCGGTAGGCGGGGCCGCGCGCGGCGAGCACCGCCTCCGCGGTGAGCAGCTTCAACGTCGAGGCCGGCATCGTCGACGTGCCCGAGTTCCGGTCGAACAGCTTCGCACCCGTACCGGCGTCGACCACGGCGGCGTTCAGGTGACCGCCGAGCGCCGAATCGCGCAGCAGCGGGCCGAGCGCGGCGGCCAGCCCGTCGGCCGTCGGCACCGGTACCGACGCACCGGCCGCGGCGAGGACCGGCGGCGGCGCGGTGACCGGCGCACCCGGCCGCCAGTGCGTCGTCGGTGCCCCGGTCAGCCGGGCGACCGCGCCGGGGGCCAGCCGGGGTAGCGCGAGGACGCCGCCGGAGGTGGACAGCGCGGCGGCGAGCACGCAGGCGACGACGACGAACCACATCCGCGATCGCTGTGGTCGCCGCCTCGACACCGCACCCTCCCACCAACCTGCGATCCAAACCTAGGCAAGACTAGTCACCGCCTGCCACGGTGGTTGATGTCAGCCGGCACCGGGAGTTGTCCCGCGGTCGTGGGTGGGGTGAGTGGAGGTACCGATCATGGACTTTGACGTCACGGTCGAAATCCCCAAGGGGCAACGGAACAAGTACGAGGTGGACCACAAGTCCGGGCGGATCCGGCTGGACCGCACGCTGTTCACCGCGACCCAGTACCCGGCCGACTACGGTTTCATCGACGGCACGCTGGGCGACGACGGCGACCCGCTGGACGCGCTGGTCCTGCTCCAGGAGCCGACCTTTCCGGGCTGCCTGATCCGGTGCCGCGCCATCGGCATGTTCCGGATGACCGACGAGAAGGGCGGCGACGACAAGGTCCTCTGCGTACCCGCCGACGACCCGCGCCAGGAACATTTGCGCGACATCCACCACATGCCGGAGTTCGACCGCCTGGAAATCCAGCACTTCTTCGAGGTCTACAAGATTCTCGAACCGGGCAAGAGCGTGGAGGGCGCGACCTGGACCGGTCGCACCGAGGCGGAGGCCGAGATCGTCAAGTCGCGGCAGCGCTACTCCGATGGCATCGCGGCCGGCACCTACCGCGATCCCGGCGTCCAGTCGCCGGCCGGCCCACTGGTCGGACCGGCCTGACGACGGCCGGCAGGATCAGAAGCTGATCGAGCGGGCCAGCCCGTACAGGCCGAGCACCGCACAGGCGACCGGCAGGACCGATACCACGCAGAGCGCGTCGAGCACATCGGCGGCCCGGCCCAGGTACGGCGACGGCGCGCGCTGCGCGTACCGGGCGCCCGCCACCGCGATCAGCACCCCCACCACGGCCAGCCCGAACACTCCGACCATGGCCACCGTGCCGCCGTGCCGGCCGAGCTCGCCGGCACCCAACAGGGCGAACCCGACAACACCGCCGACGATCAGCGGCAGCCGTTGCCGGATCGTCACGAACAGCCGGGCCCGCAGCAGCAGCGCCGCCGACGCGACCGCGACCAGCAGGCTGGCTGACAGGTCGCCGGCGCGCGCCAGGAACACCGCCGCCACCACCCCGGCGGCGCACAGCCCCAGCAGCATGCCGGTGAGCATCTCGTCGGTACGCGCGACGGCGGCAAAGACCCGTTCGCGGTCGGGCTGCGGCGCCAGGCCGCGACCACCGGCCGACAGGTCCGCCGGCAGCGTGACGGCGGGCATCGGCAGCTTGCCCAGGCGGATCGCCAGCAGCGGTACCGCACCGACGCCGGTGACCAGCAGCGCGAGCAGCGCGGCGGCCGCCCCCGCGGCCGAGGTGACGTGGCCGATCAGCGCCCCCGACCCGCCGAGCACCCCCGCCGTCGCACCGCCGACGAACAGGCGCAGCCCGTACCCGACGCCGACCGCGGCGGTCAACGCGACCAACAACATCGTCATCGAGGCGACCAGCAGGTTCCACCCGTCCGGGCCGCCGCCGTCGGTACGCAGCACGAGCAGGCCACCGACCAGGGCGTACGGCAACGCGTACCCCGCCAGCGCGGCACCGACCGGGCCGTCGCCGTACGCGCGCGACGCGACCACGCCGGCGATCAGCAGCGCCACCGCGACGCCGAGCGCGACCAGCCCGGGCAGCGCCCACGGCGGCCCGGCCCGGACCACGACGACCAGCCCGACCAGCAGCGCCAGTCCGGCGGCGACGACCCCGGTGACCCGGCTGGCCCGGTCGCTCCAGCCGAGGCCGAACCGGCGGGAACCGGCCGCGATCGCCTCCACCACATCGTCGTACTCCAGCTCCGGCCACTCGGCCCGCGCCGGTACCAGATGGAGCACCGCACCGTCGCGGACACCCTGGCTGGCGAGCGGGGCCACCGTGGTCAGGGCGGTACCGTCGCCGCGGCGCAGCAGCCAGCCGCCATGCCGTTCGCCGTCGTCGGCGAGCCCCTCCCCGGCGTGGGCCAGCAGGTCGGGCAGCAGTTCGGCGAGCGGGACCCCGTCCGGCAACGCGACGTCGACCCGGCGCTGCGGCGAGCTGATCGTCACCCGGGCGAGGCCGGTCGAGGGAGCTGGCACCGGGTGTTCCTACCACGAATCGAAGATCCGCCGCGATCCCGTCCGGCGCGGGGTAAGCGCGGCCGCCGCGAGGGCGAGGCCGGGTGGGCGCACCCGCCAGGAGGGCCGGTGCCGGATCGCTTCGGCCCCACCGCGAGGGCGGTCGGGGTCGGACAGGAGCGGCATCGACGACCTAGCATCGCCGTGTGAGCCAGCCGATCGACCGGGGAACACCGTGAGTACCGTCGTGGTGCGACGCCTCGACCGTCGGGGCGCGCCTGAGATCCCCTCGGGTGAGCTGGCCGTTGAGGCGCCACCGGAGATCCCGCAGCCGACCAACGCCCGGATGCAGCAGATCATGCAGATGCTGCCGATGCTCACCGGGACGATCGCGACCGCACTGCTGTTCGCCGGCCGCAGCGGCGGTGCCTACTCGTACGTGGTGGGTGGCATCTTCGGCATCTCGACCCTCGGCATGCTGGCCACCTCGTGGACGGGTGCCGGGCCGAAGAAGTCGGAGATGATCGCGGCCCGCCGTGATTACCTGCGCCACCTGGCCGCCCTGCGCACCCGCGTCCGGGACACCGCCAACCGGCAGCGGGTCGGCCTGTTCTACCGGCACCCCGACCCCGAGCGGCTGTGGTCGACAGTCGACAGCCACCGGCTGTGGGAGCGGCGTACCACCGACGGCGACTTCGGCATCGTCCGGGTGGCCGTCGGCGCGCAGACGCTGGCCACCCCGCTGGTCGCGCCGGTGACCCGGCCGCTGGAGGACCTGGAGCCGATGACCGCGGGGGCGCTGCGGCGCTTCCTCGACGCGTACTCGGTGGTGCCCGACCTGCCGGTCGCGGTATCGGTACGCGGGTTCGCGCGGGTGTACGTGCGCGGTGCGTCGGCCGACCGCGGTGGCGGCGGTCGCGTCACACCGGCCACCGCGGAGTCCGCCCGCGGCCTGGTCCGCGCCATGATCGCTCAGCTCGCGGTGTTCCACGCTCCGGACGACATGTTCATCGCGGCCTGTACCGCGCCGGAGCGCCGCGCCGAGTGGGACTGGCTCAAGTGGCTGCCACACACCCTGCATCCGACCGCCTCCGACGCGGTCGGGCCGGTACGGCTGGTCGCGACCAGCGCCGTGGAGCTGGAGCAGCGCCTCGACGATCTGATCGCCAACCGACCCCGGTTCAACCCCGGCGGCGGCGGTCGGGGGCCGCACCTGATCGTCGTACTCGACGGCGGTGAGCTGGCCGGCAGCGCCCACCTGGCCACCGACGGCGGGGTCGACGGCGTGACCCTGCTCGACCTCGGCGAGCCACCGCCGCGGCTGCTGGACCGCACAATGCTGGTCCTCGATCCGACCGGAGCGGACCGGCGCCTGCTCACCATCGCCGCCGACGAAACCGGCGAGGTCGGCACCGCCGATCTCCTCAGCCGTACCGACGCGGAGGCGCTGGCCCGCCGGCTGTCCCCGCTGCGGCTGGCCGCCGCCCGTACCGGCGACACGCCGATGAGCCGCGAGCTGGGCCTGGCCGAACTGCTGGGGGTGGCCGACCCGTACACCTTCGACACCGCCCGCGGCTGGGCCGCCCGACCGCACCGCGACCGGCTGCGGGTACCGATCGGGATCGGCCGCGACGGCCAGCCGGTCGAGCTGGACCTCAAGGAATCGGCGCAGGACGGCATGGGCCCGCACGGGCTGCTGATCGGCGCGACCGGCTCGGGCAAGTCGGAGGTGCTGCGCACCCTGGTGCTGGCGCTGGCGGCGACGCACTCCTCCGAGACGCTCAACTTCGTGCTGGTCGACTTCAAGGGCGGCGCGACGTTCACCTCGCTGGACCGGATGCCGCACGTCGCCGCCGTCATCACCAACCTCGCCGACGAGCTGCCGCTGGTCGACCGCATGGTCGACGCGATCAACGGTGAGCTGGTGCGCCGCCAGGAGCTGCTGCGCCGGGCCGGCAACTTCGCGTCGGTACGCGACTATGAGAAGGCGCGGGCCGGCGGCGCGGCGCTCGCGCCGCTGCCCAGCCTGCTGATCATCTGTGACGAGTTCTCCGAGCTGCTGACCGCGAAACCGGACTTCATCGACCTGTTCGTACAGATCGGGCGGGTCGGTCGGTCGCTGGCCGTGCACCTGCTGCTGGCGTCGCAGCGCCTGGAGGAGGGGCGGCTGCGCGGTCTGGACACCCACCTGTCGTACCGGATCGGCCTGCGGACGTTCTCCGCCCTGGAGTCGCGCACCGTGCTCGGCGTGCCCGACGCGTACGAGCTGCCCCGCAGCCCCGGCCACGGGTACCTCAAGTTCGGTACCGAGCCGCTGGTGCGGTTCAAGGCGGCGTACGTGTCCGGACCGTACCGCCGGGCCGGCGACGTGATCACGGCCGACGGGCGTCGCGGCGGCGGTCGGGTGCTCGACTTCAGCTCCCGCTACGCGCCGGTACCCGAGCCCACGACGGTCGCGACCGAGCCGGTACCCGAGGGCGAGAGCCTGCTGGAGATCCTGGTCGACCGGCTCGCCGGCCGCGGTGTCCCGGCGCACCAGGTGTGGCTGCCGCCGCTGACCACCTCACCCACCATCGACGAGCTGGTCGGCCCGATCGCCCCGGATCCGTCGCGTGGACTGTCGGTGACCAACCCGCAGCTACGCGGCGCGCTCGGGGTGCCGGTGGCCCTGGTCGACAAGCCGTACGAGCAGCGCCGCGACCTGCTGTGGATCCGCCTCGACGGGGCCGCCGGCCACGTCGCGGTGGTGGGCGGCCCGCAGAGCGGCAAGTCGACCGCGCTGCGGACCCTGATCACCGGCCTCGCCCTGACCCACACCCCGGCCGAAATCCAGGTGTACTGCCTGGACTTCGGCGGTGGCCAGCTCTCCGGGGTACGCGACCTGCCGCACGTCGGCGGCGTCTTCGGCCGGCTCGACACCGCCGCGGTACGCCGGACCGTGGGCGAGATCGCCACCCTGATGGCCGACCGGGAGCGCCGCTTCGGGGCGACCGGTGTCGACGGCATGGCCACCTACCGCCGCCGCCGCGCCGCCGGGCTGGCCGGCGCCCCGGCCAGCGCCGACGTCGACCCGTTCGGCGACGTGTTCCTGATCATCGACGGCTGGGGGACGCTGCGCGGCGAGTACGACGACCTGGAGGCAGTGGTCACCGACATCGCGAACCGGGGCCTGTCCTACGGGGTACACGTGATCGCGTCCGCGTCGCGGTGGATGGACTTCCGGCCGGCCGTGCGCGACCTGTTCGGTTCCCGGCTGGAACTGCGCCTCGGCGACCCGAGCGACTCGTCGGTGTCGCGCAAGGCCGCCGCCAACGTGCCGGAGGCCAGCCCCGGCCGCGGCCTCACCGCCGACCAGCTGCACCTGCTCACCGCGCTGCCGAGGACCGCCGGCGCGGAGCCGGCCGACCTGGTCAAGCAGATCGCCGCGAGCTGGTCCGGTACCCCGGCCCCCCGGGTGCGGATGCTGCCGGCGGTGGTGGGATTCGCGGCGATCGAGTCGGTACGCGACGAACGTCAACCGTTGGCGTTGCCGGTCGGTATCGCCGAGGCCGACCTGCGACCGGTACTGGTCGACTTCGACTCCGAACCGCACTTCCTGCTGTTCGGCGACTCGGAGTCCGGAAAGTCGACCTTCCTGCGTGCCCTCGCGACGACGATCACCCGGCGGTTCACCCCGGAACAGGCGCGACTGATCATTGTGGACTATCGACGGAGCCTGCTCGGCGCGGTCCGGTCCGAACACCTCATCGGGTACGGGACGGCGGCCGCGCAAACCCTCGAACTGGCCCGGTCCGTCGCCGCGTACATGGACGGCCGGCTACCCGGGCCGGACGTGACACCGGAGCAGCTGCGCAACCGGTCGTGGTGGGCCGGTCCGGAGTGTTTCGTCCTGGTCGACGACTACGACCTGGTCGCGGCCGGGCCGAGTAACCCCCTGCTGCCGCTGCTGGACCACCTCGCGCAGGCCCGCGACGTCGGGCTGCACCTGGTGTTGACGCGTCGCAGCGGCGGCGCCGGCCGGGCCATGTTCGAGCCGGTCATCCAGCGACTGCGCGAGTTGTCGTCACCGGGGCTGATCATGTCAGGTGACCGCGACGAGGGCCCCCTGCTCGGCAACGTCCGGCCATCGGCCCAGCCGCCGGGGCGCGGCTGGCTGGTGACCCGCAAGGGCGGCGCCCGACTCATCCAGGTTGCCCATGTCGCCGCGACCTAAGAAAGTCTTAACGCGGAGCGCAACCCGCATACCGGTTCGCACCGGTGAGAATGCGTAGATCGTGAGCCGACTCCGAACCGCCCGTCGGGCGACCGCACGCACCACCACCGTCGCGTTCGGCTGTGCCCTCGTGACGCTCCTGCTCGGCATCGGCCCGTTCGGTGCGGGGGCGGCGTACGCGGACCCGGTTCGCGACAAGGAGTACCCGCTGCGGGAACTCAACGTCAGCCAGGCGTGGCGCTACGCTATCGGCGCCGGCGTGGTCGTCGCGGTGCTCGATTCCGGAGTGGACGCCGGCCACCCCGATCTCGTCGGCCAGGTGCTGCCTGGCGCGGACTTCGTTGACGGCTCCACCGACGGCCGGCATGACTTCGTGGGACACGGAACGACCGTCGCCGCGCTGATCGCCGGGCACAACGATGACGCGGGCGTGGCCGGCCTCGCGCCGGGCGCGAAGATCCTCCCGATCCGGGTACTGGACGCGACGAACAGGTATGACGACGCGAACGTGATCGCCAACGGCCTGCGGTGGGCCGTCGACCACGGCGCGAGGGTCGTCAACATCTCGCTCGGCGGGAGTTCCCGCAGCGACGCGCTGGCCGACGCGCTGGAGTACGCGCGGGTACACGACGTCGTGGTCATCGCCTGTACCGGCAACGTCACGGACAGCGGCGTCGCCACCGAGGTGTGGTACCCGGCCCGCGAGGCCGGCGTGGTCGCGGTGGCGGGGTTGAACAGTACCGACCGCGCACCGGTCGCGACCCGGCTGAGCGGGTCCGGGCACAGCGGTGTCGGCGGCGGCAATGCCGGCCAGACCAACGAACCCGGCCAGACCAACGAACCCGGCCAGACCAACGAACCCGGCCAGACCAACGAACCCGGCCAGACCA
>JAVHWE010000352.1:0-4532 GCA_032160285.1 Micromonosporaceae bacterium
TCGGGGAACTCCAATGCGAAGGCCCGTACCCGGCCCAGGACAGGGTCTGCCTCGTCAAACATGATGGGGTGCGCCACACCACACGATAAGCACACGGGCGACCAGCGGGAGAACTCCGCCGCGCAATCCGCACCTGCCCTGAGGTTCAAGCGAATCCGCGGCAGCCGGTTCACCAGGACACGGGCGAGTGAAGGTCGTCGAGCAGACGGCCGAGCAGTCGCTCTTCCATGACCGCGCGACCGTTGTCCCGCATCGCGGCGGCCAGCTCCGGATCCCAGGGCGTGGCCACCGGGGTACCGACCAGAGGCATCCCGTACGGCGCTTCGCCCACGTAGTCCGCGGCGGTCATCCGCCACCCCACGGCACCCGGATACCGCGCGTGGGCGGTCGCGGTGAGCCGGACGCCGGTCCAGTCGAAGTCGTTACGCCAGCGGATGGGCGTCCCGGGCCGGGCCGCTCGCAGGAGGGTGTGAACGGCGGCGGACGGCACGCCCTCGGTGCACACCAGCGGACGTGACGGACGCGACGCGGCCGCGCGGAGAACGGCCGGATTTTCGCAGACGAACAGTTCGTCGCAGTCAAGCACCAGCGGAGTCAGGCGCAGCTGGTGGAGGGTGACGCGGAAGGGCACATTGGCCGACGCCGCCGTCGTCAGCCAGTCACCCACGATCCCCCCGGTGGCCGGCACGGCAAGGACGAGTACCTGGCTGGCCAGGTCGTCGGGGACCACACCGGCGAGTTCCCACAGGGCCCGCTGCTGCTCGGCGCCCGTCGGCGGCCCGGTTGCGTGCCAGAGTGCGAGCGCGCGCAGCACGAGGCCGGGCACGAACCCGTCAGCGAGGGACTTGGTGTCGCCCAGTACCCGCTCGGCGAAGGCGGCCATCGGCTCATCCGGCGCCGGCAGGGCGTCGAGCACCGCGAGCACATCCGGGAACGGCAGACCGGTTCGGACGATCCGGGTCAGCGTTCCGTCGCGGCGTAGCCGGTCCAGCCATTCGGCGTACCAACCTTCACCGGCATACCGCGAGTCGGCGGCGAACGACAGTACGGCGTCGCGCCCGACGGCATCCTGGGCGCGTTCGCCGGGCCGGTCCCGCAGCGGGCCCAGCGTCGCGGCGAGGCCGGTTCCGTGCACCGCGCGAAGGTGGTCGTCGAGGTCGACGAGGCGCACGGTGAGCCGGGTGACACCGGCCGGCCGGTGCACCCCGGTGATGCCGATGACGACGAGCCGTTCGGCGTCCGACGGCGCGGACAGCGAGACCGCGCCGACGAGTCGCCCACCGGTGCGCTCCAGGCTGCGCCGGGCCGCGGTGAGCAGCCGCCGCCACGCCGGGTCGGCGCCGGGGTCAGCCATCGGCGAGGGCGGGCGCGCGCCGGGTTTCCGGGGAGCCGAGGGCGCGCGCGAGGGTGCCGTCGAAATCCGCGATGTTCATGGCGCCGTCCCACACCAGCAGCACGGTGGAGACGGTGTGGTCGACGGCCGAGTGGGACAGGTCGTAGTGGGCGGCACCGGTGACGGCCGGGTGGGTCGCCCACAGGTCGTAACCGGTCATGAACAGGTCCAGGTCGAACTGCTTGGCCAGCGACATCAGCTCGCCGCGGCCGTTGTCGTCGACGCCCGCGAACGCCTCGTCGAGGCCGAGCAGCCGGGGTGCGTCCGGCCGGGCCGAGCCGAAGAGTGCGTTCGCGGCGGCGAACAGCGGCAGGTGCAGCGACACGGACTGCTCGCCACCGGAGAGCTGGCTGTGCCGGGCCCGGGTGAGCGGCTCGGCCGTGCCACCGGGTCGGTGCAGGGTGAACGCGAACACCCGCCACTGCCGGTAGTCGAGCACCTCGGCGAGCAGCTCCCGGTACGGTTTCTCCGGCGCGACGGACCTGGCGCCCTTGATCCGCGCGGCGAAGTGCCGTCGCAAGGTGGTGAGCTGGCTGGGCCCGAGCCGGGCAGGATCGCGTTCGAGCAGTCGACACACCTCGCGCTGCTCGGCGTCGAGGTCGTCGGCGAGCCGCCAGCCGACGCCGACGGTGAGCCCGGACGACATGCGCCGGGCCCGCATCTGAGCGTCCATCGCGTCGACGAGGTCGCGGGCCTCGATCGTACGATGGTGGATCTGGCGGGCGAGCGAGCCGAGCAGAGCGTCCTCGAAGACCCGCTGTTCCGCGTCGGTGAGCAGCTGTTCCTGATCCCGGCGTTCCCCGGCGATGCGGTCGGCGAAGTTCGCGACGGGGCTGAGGCCCTGCTCGTCGGCGACCCGGACGACGATGACCCCGTCGTCGGTGTCCCATTCGGGGCGGTGGTCGAGGCCGGCCGCCGGAAGCTGCGCCTGCAGCTCACCAAGGGCGGTGGTGAGCCGGGTGGCGCTCTGCTTGAGCGAGGTCTCGGTGGGTGTCAGCTCCCGGGTGGCGGCCAGGATCGCCTCGTGCAGGGCGATCACCGCGTCGTCGAGCGCCTCGGTGTCGTGGCCGGGCCAGCGCAGCCCGGTCGGGCACCGCATCAGACCCAGCAGGTCGGCGTGCGCGTATGGCCGCAGCCGCTGCGCCTCGTGCCGGACCTCCCGCAACGCGCTCGCGAGGGCTTCCACGCCGAGATCGACCCGGGCGGCGGCGCCGGCGCGGTCCTGCAGGGCCGTGCTGTGCGCGGCGCGGGCATCCGTCATCGCCGCCTCGGCCACCGCGATGTCCTCGGTGGTACGGGCCACGTCGGCGAGTACCTGGTGGGCCTCCGCACCGATCGCGGCTTGCAGGGTACGCAGCTCCTCGGCCTTCTCCTCGTGCCGCGCCCGCGCCGAGCGGGCATCGGAGCGGGCGGCTTCGAGCCGGTCGACCGCCTCGGTGTACCGGTCTTCGGCCTGCCCGGCGGCGTCGTCGGCCGCGTCGGCGGTGCGCTGCGCGCCGTCGAGGCGTACCCCGAGGCGGTCGAATCGGTCGACGGCGTCGGCGGTGGCGTCGAGCCGGTCGACGGGCAGCGAGCGTTCGGTGACCGCCTTGCGCAGCGCGAGCCCGGCAACGGCCTGCTCGGCGACGGCCGCGTCGAGCCGTTCGGCCGCGGTACCGGCTGCCTCCTGCCGGACCCGCAGAGCGGCCGCTGCCCGGTCCACGCCTCGCCGGGCGGCGTGGATGCCGGTTAGCGCGGGTAAGGCAGCCGCGGCGTCCCGCACCTGCGCGAGGACCTCCAGCAACGCGGCGCGGTCGGCGGCGACGACGACGACGGCGGCGTCCATCTCGGCGAGCCGCCGGTCGCACTCGGCGATGCGGACGGCCCGGCGGGCGGCGCGGGCGGTGGCCCCGATGTACTCGCAGCGGTCCTTGGAGAACCGGCCGATGGCTGCTCCCTGCCCCCACCGGCCAGACGGCGCGACGCCCGCGAACTCGTCCACGGCGATCGACGCGAGGACCGCCGCGACGCGGTCCGCCGCGACCATGTCCTGGGCCTCGGGCACCAGCAGGTTAGCGAGGCTCGGACCGGCGCTGGGCGGGCCAGCCCGCAGGTAGGCGTCCTGCTCCCCGGCGGCAAGGGCGGCGATGCTGTCGTCGCCAGCGGGGTGCAGCCAGGCGTCGAGCAGCCCGGCGGCGTGCAGCGCGCCCTCGATCCCGGCCGCGTCGGCGGCGCTCACCCCGTCGGCGAACCGGACCAGCCGCCACAACGGCGCACCCGCCCGGCCCTCGCGCGGCGCCGGCCGGGTAGGTGACGGTGGCGGCGCGTCATCGTGCTCGGCGGCGATCCGGTCGCGCTCGGCGACCACCTCGGCGCGATCGGCGGCGAGTGCCGACAGCCGGGCGTCCAGCGCGGCGATCGCGTCGCGCCTGACGGCCACCGGGGAGGCGACCCCGTCGGCGTACACCTCACGCAGGGACGGCCCGTCGATGGCCGCGGCGAGGGTGTCCGGCAGGCCGGGCAGGTCCAGTTCGGTGAGCAGCGCGGCCCGGTCGGCGGCCCAGCCGCGTACCCCGTCGAGGATGTGCTCGCGCGCGGCCCGCACCGCCGCCTCGGCCTGCGCCGCCGCGGCGGCCGCGTCCTCGACCGCGGCACGGGCGGACCGGTCCACGTCGGCCGCGCGGGCGTGCTCGCGCTCGGCCCGGTCGAGGCGATCGGCGAGCTGCCGGACCGTCCTGACGTCGGCGCGGCGGCCCGCCGCCCGCGCGGCGACCCGGGTGGCGAGGCCGTCGCCGGCGGCGTCACAGTCGGCCCAGGCGATTCCCGCCGCGTCCGCGTCGACGGCCAGCTCGGTGGCGAGGCGGTCGATCAGCTTCCGCGCGTCGCGGCTGGCGACCAACGCGCGTTCCCACTCTTTGCGCCGACGGCCGGCCGCGTCGTCGGCGTTCGTCGCGGCCTCGTCGCCGCGTCGCGCTGCCGACGTCAGGTCCTCGACATGGCGTTGCAGGTCGGCGAGCTGCTCGTGGGACCGGTACGCCGCCGAGTCCTTCAGCCGGTCCAGGTGGGCGCGCAACCGGCCGGGCTCGCCCTCGGCGGCCCGCAACCGGTCCCCGGCCGCGCCGACCGCGGTCTCGGCCCGGCCCGCGTCCGCCCGCGCCGC
>JAVHWE010000378.1:0-15957 GCA_032160285.1 Micromonosporaceae bacterium
GTCCTGCTGACGGCGGTGGACCAGGGGCTGTCGGTATCTCCGATGAGTGACGTCGCCGAGGTGCCCGGCACCCGGGCGCTGCTGCGCGGCATACTCGCCGGGATCGGGTACCCATTCCTGGTGCTGCGCATCGGGGTGTCCGACCCGACCACCGCGGTACCGCCGACGCCGCGGCGCGATCCCGGCGACGCCATCGACGTGGACCGGTAACCAGGAGCAACCCGGAGCCGACGGAAACGCCTCCGCCGGCTCCGTGTGGCTTGTTACCCACCTCGTGTTGATTCGCGCGTCTGGTCCGCCGAACGCACGCGTAGGCAGGGCCGGGTTACCGGGGGAAGCCAACGCGGATCACGACCGCGGGGATTCCGACCGCGCCCACCGGCTCACCCGGCAGCCGCCTGGTCGCGAGTACCACCCCGACCTCGCTGATCGGCGATGCGGCCGGACGCTCCGTCGCGGCGACCACGCAGCTGGGCAACCTTCAGCGCCAGATCCACCGCTGCGCCCGGTCGCCTTGGTGCGGGTTCAGCTCCTCGACATGGCGCGACTGGCGTCGGGCTGGGCCAGGTCGGGCGGCGCGGCCGCCGCGAGGCGCTCGGCCCGCTGTTTGATGCCGAGCAGCATCTTACGCTCCATCACCAGCGAGCCGGGTTCCATGATCATCCGGTTGACCAGTCGACGGAGAACCGAAGCCGTCGGCACCGCGATCCGGTTGCGGCTGACCAGCCTGATCGAGGAACCGGCCGGGTACAGCCCGAAACTCCAGATCCACTGGCCGTCGTCGGAGCGCCACACCAGCGCGTGGCCGGGTTCGAGCACCACACACCGCATCGTAGGGCCACCTGAACCGACCGGCAGCACGTCACCGAGGTGCAGGTCCTGGAACTGCGGAAGGATCTCATCGGCGCTGTGCATGTTCAGGCCCATCAGATTCTCGATCCAGTCATAGGTGTACGCGCCGGCGCGTCCACCGCCCATCTGGACCAGCCACGGCCAGAGCGCCGAAGCGGGTGCGTCAACCGTGATCGCCCGGGTGGACACGATGTCGGGCTTCGGCAACAGGTCATCACCGGGCATCTCGGCGGTCGCCTCGTCCGCGGTGGCTCCCCAGTTCAGGCACCACAGCCGCAGCGGCGCAACGGCGCCGACAGCCGCGGCGGCCCCTACCACCGCGCTGCCGACAACGGCACGAGTTCGTCTTCTCATCGCAGTTCTCCTCACTATCGTCGCGACGCCGATGGCCGCGGTAATGAGGCGGCGTCCCCGGGCAGGGGCCGCCGCCTCGCGCTGTCAGCCTCGGCTGAGAACGACCTTCAACGCACCGGTCTCAGCGGCACGGCCGAACACGTCGTAGGCCTCAAGGAACTCGTCCATGCCGAACCGGTGGGTGACGAACCGGCCCGACTCGATCTGCCGCGAGGCAACCAGGCGCAGCAACGTCGGGGTCGAGTAGGTGTCCACCAGCCCGGTCCGGATGGTCACGTTCCTGATCCAGAGATCCTCCAGATGCAGGGTTGCGGGCTTGCCGTGGACGCCGACGTTGGCCACGTGCCCACCGGCACGCACGAGTCGGGTGCACAGTTCGAACGTCTCGGGAATGCCGACCGCCTCAATGGTGACGTCCGCGCCGAGCCCGTCCGTCAACTCCATCACACGAGCGGCCGGGTCATCCTCCCGACTGTTGATCAGCACATCGGCACCGAACTGCTTGGCCGACTCGAGCCTGCCGGCTGTCAGGTCGATCGCCACGATGTGGCCCGGCGAGTGCAGCTTCGCACCGAGTATCGCCGCCAACCCGATCGGGCCGGCGCCGACGATCGCCACCGTGTCCCCCGGCCGGACCTCGCCGTTGAGCACACCGACCTCATAACCGGTGGGCAGGATGTCGGCGAGCATCAACACCTCATCGTCGGTCACCCCCGCCGGCACGGGATAGGTGGAGTTGTCCGCGAACGGCACCCGCACGTACTCCGCCTGCGTTCCGTCGATACGGTGCCCCAGAATCCAGCCGCCGCCGCCGAGGCACTGCCCGTAGGCGCTCTCGCGACAGTACCGACACCGGCCGCACGCCGTGATGCACGACACGAGCACCCGGTCACCCGGACTCACATTGCGCACCGCGGCGCCGACCTCCGTCACCGTACCGACCGCTTCGTGCCCCAGAATCCGGCCGTCGGTGACCGCCGGCACATCCCCCTTGAGGATGTGCAGATCCGTACCGCAGATCGTGACCGCATCCACCCGCACGATGGCATCGGTGTCCGCCTGGATCGTCGGGTCGGCAACCTCCTGCCAAACCTTGGTACCCGGCCCGTGATAAACCAACGCTTGCATTCTCGACCGCCTCCTTTTCTGAACTCACCACCAACCCTTCTCCGGCGGGTGTCGCCGATCCAGGGCCACAAGTCCCGACAACAACGGGCGGACGGCGACTACACGCATCCACGAGAAGGTCCACCAAATGGCCGTGGAAGACTTGCCGGCATCGGCGTACCGCGCCGGACCGGCACAAGCCGGTACTCCCCGCGCGGCTACGCGCGGGGAGTACCGGGCCGCGTCGACGCTGAGCAGCGGCGCGACGCCGGGCGGCCGGACAGAGCCACAGGTCCCCACCTCACGGGGCCCTCGCTGAACGGGCAAGATCAGCACGGCGAACCGTCCCCGACCCGAGATGTCGGCCGCATCGGATGTTTCCACGGATTACCTCCGCCCGGTCAGCCGATGTGGTCGACCGGACCGTCAATGGGCTTCCGCGCGTCGACCGCGTCGGATGACACTCCGGTCTGGGGTGTGGGCCGTTGTCGAGGCTGTGGCTGAGGCGCCCAAATTGGTCCACATGTCAACAGCGGCGACGGCCGGCGGTCGTGGCGCTGACGCCACCCGGATCCGGGACCGCCGCATGGCGTGCCGCCGCGACGAGGCCGGCCGACCAGCCGGGCGCCCGGCCGTGCGGGGGAAGCTCAACGAGGTCGCCACGATGGCCGCTGCTAACCAGCACCCAGGAAATGAGCGAGTTCGAGTTCCACATGTCGCCGGTGCCGAGTTCATCGCGGCCCCAGGTGGCGGTCGGGAAGGACGTCACCAGGTCCAGAATCCGCTGCGCGTGTGCCCGGTCGGTGCTCAGCCGTTGCGGGCTGGCCACGGCCTCGGTGACATCCGGGATGATGCCGTCACGCCAACGGCGGACCTCGTAGCGGAACAGCCGCGAACGTCCCAGCCACGGCAGACCGACCGCACCCTCAGCGACCACACCGCGGCCTGGGATGCGCAGACTCCACACCGGCGCCATCTCCACGACGAACCGGTCGCCATCCAACTGCACCACCAAGGCAGAGTGGTAAAGCTCAAGTGCCTCGCGGTGCCGGCGACGGGCCATCACCGCCTCGTACACCCGACCGTTCCAACGCACACAGCCCGCACCGCCGGCGCCCAGCGGCAGCCAGTACAGGTCCACCTGACACAGCTCTCGGCGGAGAGCGCCCTTCGGCCTCATAGCCACTCACCTCAGGACCAGACAAGCCCCCGAATGGACATCGGCGGTAGAGGCCAAGGTCCCGATCCGGCCGCGGTTGTCCGCTGCCGGCCGGTGGTCCAAGGCGCGCACTTGGTCGCAGCTGAGGATGGTGACTGTCGTGCGCCCGAGAGGTGACCAACGACCCTCGTTGCGACCTTGATGGCGTGCCAGGGTGAGTCCAGAGGACTTGTGCGATGACCGCCTCACTGCGACCCGATACGCACATCGGAACCGATTTGCGGCGCCTACGGTTAGATGAGCGCCCGTCACCGCGGGACGACGACGACCGGGCACGGTGCGTGTTGTACGCAGTGCTGACTGACCGAGCCGAGCATGATTCCGACGAACGTACTGTGTCCTCGGCTGCCAACGACCAGCAACTGCGCACCGGACGCGGTGTCCAACAGGACCTGAGCCGGGTGCCCCTCGACCACCCGGGGCAGGACCGTGACGGGCCGCTCCAGCTGCCCCGACACCGCGGCGATCGTGTCGTCGAGAACCTTCGCCATGATCGTGGCTAAGCCATCGCCCTCGTACACGGTCGGGGTCCAGCCGTAGGAATACCCGGACATCATCGGGTCCTGCCAGGTGGTGACGGCCTCGACGGTGGCGTCGATCAGTCGTGCCTGGTTCATCGCCCATTTCAGCGCGGTCTTGCAGCCTTCGGAGCCATCGACCCCGACGACGATACGTCGGGCGTCTCCGCTGGTTTGATTGTTCATGTCAATCTCCTTGATGGTGTCGGGAGCGCCCCCGTCGGGTCCCGCCGCCTGGCGTGGACCCGACGAAGGCGGGTGGGCCTTTGCCTCACCATGCGCGTCGGGGCCCACCGGGTGGTGCTACTTCAGCCAACTGGCGCGCTGGACCAGCGGCAGCCGTGCCCACCTGCGACCCCACCCCAGCGTGTTCCCGGCTCCCAGCAGGGCAAGAACTATCAGGACGGCGGCGTAGATCAGGTGGTCGTCCATGAACGGGTTGTTGGCCGGCGGCAGCACCACGGACCACATCAGCACCGTCAACACCGCGCCCGCCCCGGCCGCGAGCCGCATCCCAACACCGAGCATCAACGCGACACCGATGCCGAGCAACGCCGCCATGAACAGCACGTCGACGACACCGGCACCGGCGATCGAATGGGAGAACGCCCGCAACGGACCCGTGGACGCGGAGCCGAGGAATCCGTTGGTAGGGCTCCCACCGTTGATCCACGACTTCGCTGACGTCGTGTCGTGACCCAAGCCGAACAGCTTGTCCAGGAACGCCCACAGGAAAATCCATCCCAGCGCGAGCCGGACACCGGCCAGCAGATACCGGACCGCGGCGTCTGAGCGACGACCGAGGGCAAACTCAGCGGTCGCGGTGAGGCGGCCGTTGACGCCCGTGACCGGCGTTACACGGCGGACGGCGGTATCCACGGCGCCGGAACGCCGCGCGGTATCAGGGTGCACGACCAGCGGGACGGCACCGGATGGCACAGATTGGGTGGTGTGGTGGTTCTTGGCGATGTCAACCATCGCGCTCACGTTCCTCACGGTACTCATGGATCAGGTTGCGTGGACGAACGCCCACGCATGTTCGATGTGGCCGCCGACGCCTCCGCCAGTGCCCTTCAGGTAGTTCTAGGGCGAACCGCCATGCCTGCTGCGGCGAACAGGTCCCCCAGGGTGCGGGTTTCCCCGCTGTTATCGGCACGATCCGGTCGGGGATGTTCGCGTCCGGTACGCCGACGGTGTTGAGCCGTTGCGGACGCACCGTCGCGGATGCCCGATCCATAGCGGCGGTGCCATTCATGTCAATTCCTCGATTCACTATCACCATGCGCCGAACGGGTGTACCCCGACAGGGCCATAAGACCCTCGCTGAATCGGCCAGGCCTTCGCCCCAGACGACAATCGCCACAGCGCAGGCGGGCGGCTGCGGTAGAGCCCGGACTCGGCGGTCCGGCATCCGAAACCAGTTGACGGGAAGCGGCGGTCACACCGGCGCCGACGGCCGGCAGCACGTGCCGGATCAGCGTGACGACGATCGGGAGGAGACCAGCGCCGTCGACCTACGGCCAGCACAACGAGCCGGAATGTTCCGCATTACCGGGTTTACCGGGCTGACCCTCACTGGCGCCGCGCTTGCTGATCCTGCCGGATATGCGGGCCGATGTGTCGCTCGAGATGACACCGCGGTCACCGGATCCTCGGAGGTCAAATTTCGGTCGCAGGCCCCAGGACCGAGCGCCGCCCCGCGCGGATCGCGCGGATCTCAAGAACGACCAGGGTCAGCGCCAAAGCGATGACCAGCGTCGTGGAAGCGGCGGCAAGGAGGCCCTGGGCCGCAGCCGTACCGGAGATGAGGTTGTACGTGGCATGCCAGACCGCCACGAGCAGGATGCAGCCGCCGCTGCGGTTGTACAACCAGGTCAACACGATCGCCCCAGACATCAGACCGATAATCCAACCGGACAGGATCGGGAGGTTGAACGACCGGAACGTGTTGACAACGACGAACATGGGCCCGTGCCAGACAGCCCAGAACCCCGAAACGATGATCGTCGCGACGAGTGGGCTGCGGTGTCGTTGCAGGGCCGGCAACGCGTACCCCCGCCATCCGGTCTCCTCGCCGAAGCCGTTCACCAGCAGCACCCCGGCCGCGACGCCGAGCACACCCCAACGCGACGGGAGCCCGCTGAATACGGCGAAGCCGCCGTACGCGGGTAGCGGTCTTCCTGTTGCGGCATCAATGATCAGCACCATGACGAGGATCACCAACGGGCTCACGGCGAACAGCCACCACCGCGCCCGCGCCCGCAGCCGGGACATCCGCCGTACGAGGTCGACGAGCCCTCGGCGGCCGTCATGCCAGATCGTCACCGCGCACGCTGCGAACAATGGACCCAGCAACGCCGGGAAATGGGTGGGCCATCCGCGCCCGGCGACCACCACGCCACCGCTCACAGCAATCGGAAGTAGCCAACCCCACGACAGGGCATAGGTCAGGAGGAAGAACCACACTACCGGGGGTACCCGGTGCACGCGGCCAGATCCGGGCGGGGCCGGCGTGGTGACCGACGGGTTGGCCAGCTGTCGACCTGACCATTGTCCGTGTTCACGTGCGGCCCCGCCGCAGTGCTGACCAGCCTCCAGACCGGACTGCGCACGGTCGGCGTCCCGACCCGCCAGCTGCACCGCGAGTAGGTCGACTGGCGCTGACGTGGCGACACCCGGGCAACGGCCGCGGTGGGTGCACCGCAAGCCGGGATTCAACCCGCCCACGCTGAGATTCGCCTTCTACGGTCGCGTGTCCGCCGAGAGAAGCCAGGACCCAGACGTGTGGTCAGCCATCGACGTGCGATACGCCGACGCCGCGTGGGCATGCGGGCAAGCGCGGGTTGTGGGATCACGACGTCGCGCTCTCGTCCGACGAACACAGCTCGGCTGCAATCTGGCGACCCCAGCTGTCGATCCCGTCCCAGTCACGGAAGTCGCCGTCGGCCACCCGCAGAGCGGCCACCATGGCCTTCTCAGCGAAGCCGAGCCGATGCCGGTCCAGACGGCCGGCGAACACACGGTGCCCACGAGCCGTCGTGGCGGTGACGATACCGCTCACCTCGACCGGCTCCGCGTCTGGTTTGGGCGGATCACCGATCGGGCCGCTGGAGAACAGCCACACAAGCCGCGGGGGGTGGGCGACGATCCGGGCGGCGGCCTGGCGGGCGTCCTCGTTCCACCGTCCCATGTACACGGCACTGCCCAGGACCACGGCGTCGTATACGGCCACGTCGGCAACCTCGGCCGCCGATTCGAGGTCGACAACGGACCCGCGAGGAAGGGCCGTCCGCAGCGCGTCGGCGATACGTGCGGCGATCTCGCCGGTGGACCCGTGCCTACTCGCCGCGCTGACCAGAACTCTCACCACTGTCGTCCATCCCTTGTCGGTCGCCGCATCGCCGGCGCGTTTCTTGCTCTGGGCGCGTGACGCCCCGACCGCCGTGCGCTACGCGGCCACCGCCAGTTGTGCCTGGGATCGGTCGGCTTCGGCAGCGATCGTGACCAGCGCGGCCCGCATGATGTAGGCGGCGAACGGCCGCACCAGCCACCAGTAGCGGGCGAACGCGCGACGGGACGCGGGATCGGTGGTGGCGGTGCGGCACTCGTAGGTGAGAAGTGTGCCGCTGCCGTACGGCAGGACGGTGAAGTTGCAGGCGATCTTTCCCCAGCCCGGCTCGGCGAAGGCGGCAAAGTCGGCTTCCGGCACGTCCAGCCAGTCGATGTTGGGCTGCCAGAACTTGCCGATCGCACCGAACGCGAGTTCGCTGCCGGCGCGCTCGCCCAGTGAAAGCCAGCCCGGCAGACCGATACCCTGGGCCAGCTGGAGTTGTGTCAACGGCGCTGCCGGACGGTGACGCAGCCGGTCAGGCAGCCCGCGCATCCACATCGCGGCGTCCATCAGCGGCGCGCGAACGGTCATGAAATCCATTTCTCTAGCCGCCGTGAACGTGGTCATGGGGTGGGCGTCGACGATCAGGTGCTTGGCAACGACGACGTCGTACACGGGCAACTGCTCATCGATAATCAGCGAATCGGAACGCATGGTGTACCTCCGACCTCATTCGACCGCGTGCCTTCCGCACCCCGCCAGGGCCGTTGGACCCCTGCCGACGCGGTCATCGGCCGCGGCGACTCGCTACCCCAGCGGTGCGGGACCCCCGCCCCCGGCAGGCAAGGTTGAGGTCTACAGCGCTGAGCCGGCCGGGCGGGCAACCAATCTGGCAGGCAGGCGCCCCGACGCCGATATCATCGGTGGATGGCGGAGCATCCCGGGTCTGCGGCAGAGCCCGCATGGCAGGGTCCCTCACTGCCGTTGTCGCCGCTGTCTGAGGTACGCCTCGACGAACTGCTCCACGAGCTTCTCGACCGGGTCGGGGAGGTCGCCGCCAGCCGGGAACGGCTACGGGCGCTGCTGGACGCCGTGGTCGGTATCGGCACCGACCTCGACCTGCACAGCACACTGGAACGCATCGTGATGGCGGGGTGCCGGCTGACCGACGCCGAGTACGGTGCGCTCGGCGTGATCGGCCCGGACCGAACGCTGGTCGAGTTCATCACCCAGGGCATGAGTCCGGCCAACCACCGCCTGATCGGCGACCTGCCGCGTGGACACGGCGTCCTCGGGCTGCTCATCGACGATCCCCGCCCGATCCGGTTGGCCGACATCGGCTCGCATCCTCGGGCGTACGGGTTCCCGGCGCATCACCCCCCGATGCGCAGCTTCCTGGGCGTACCGGTCCGCATCCGCGATCAGGTGTTCGGCAACCTGTACCTGGCCGGGAAGCGGGGCGGTGGCGAGTTCACCGACGACGACACGGAGCTGGTGACCGCGCTGTCGGTCGCCGCCGGCGCCGCGATCGAGAACGCCCGACTGTACGCGCAGATGCGTCGACGCCAGCGCTGGCTCGAGGCCGCGGCCGAGATCACCGGGGTGCTGCTCGGCGAGATCAACCGGACCACCGCTCTGCAACTGGTCGCCGACCGTGCCCGCGAGGTGGCGGAGGCCGAGACGACCCTGGTGATGATCTTCGACCGGGATGCCGGCGACCTGACAGTCGAGGTCGTCTCCGGCAAGGTACCGGCGCAACTGCGCGGCGCGACCGTCGAGGTGGCTCGCAGTGACTTCCCCGGAGTGCTCAACGAGCAACACTTCACGGTCGTGGAAGACCTCGGCAAGGCGGCCAGCTGGCCCGTGGCGTGGGAGACCGGCACCGCGTTGCTGGTACCACTCGCGGCCAGCGGCGAGACCCTCGGCGCGCTCGCGGTGGCGTACCACCGCGGCAGTGTCGTCTTCGCCGAGGATCCCGACGTCGCCCTCGTCGAGACGTTCGCTGGGCAGGCTACGCTCGCGTTGGAGCGGGCCCGGGCCCAGGACGAGCGGCAGATGCTGGCGGTACTCGGGGATCGCGAACGGATCGCCCGCGACCTGCACGACGTCGTCATCCAGCGGTTGTTCGCCGCCGGGATGCAACTGCAAGGCGCTCTTCACCAGCCCGTCCGGCCAGAGGTCAAGGCGCGCATCGACGCGGTCGTCGACGATCTGGATACGACCATCCGCGACATCCGCGGTGCGATCTTCGAGCTGCGTGCCCCCGCTGACCAGGAACTGCGCGGGGAGATCCGTGCACTGATCGAGCAGGCCCGCGGCTCGCTGGGGTTCCGTCCGCACCTGACCGTGGACGGGCCGATCGACACGGCGGTACCCGAGGAGGTTCAGCCGGCCGTACTCGCCGTACTGCGCGAAGCGCTGTCCAACGTCGCGCGGCACGCACGGGCGGGCAAGGTCGAGGTCGCAGTGTCCATCCGGGACGGCTGGCTTCAGCTCCTGGTGGCCGACGACGGTACCGGAACCGGCGACGCGCCCGGCAGCGGCGGCCTGCGCAATATGCGCCAGCGGGCCGAGGAACTGGGCGGCGAGTTCGCGACCGACAACGCCGAACCGCATGGCACCATGCTGAGCTGGCGGGTGCCGGTCGGATAACGAACTACCTCTTGTGTAGGAGCTTCGACGCCAGCACCGCGGCCTGCGTGCGGCGCTCCAGCCCGATCTTGGCCAGCACGCTCGATACATAATTTTTGATCGTCTTTTCGGCCAGGAACATCCGTTGCGCGATCTCGCGGTTGGTCAGGCCCTCGGCCACGAACGCCAGGATGCGCCGTTCTTGTTCGGTCAGCCCTTGAGTTCGTCGGGCGGGTCCGGGCCGCGCCGGATGCGTTCCAGCAACCGCGCGGTCACCGCCGGGTCCAGCAACGACTGGCCGGCGGCCACCCGCCGCACCGCGTCGACCAGGTCGGTGCCCTTGATCTGCTTGAGCACGTATCCCGCCGCGCCGACCACGATCGCCGCAAATAGCGCCTCGTCGTCCTCGTACGAGGTCAGGATCAGCGCCTGGATGCTTGGGTCGACCGACCGGATCTCCCGACACACGTCGATGCCGCTGCCGTCGGGTAGCCGGGCGTCCAACACGGCAACGTCCGGGCGGAGCGCCGGGATGCGGTGCTCGGCGTCGACCGCCGACCCCGACTCCCCGACGACCTCAATATCGCCTTCGCGTTCGAGCAGGTCACGCAGCCGTGACGGACGACCTCGTGGTCGTCGAGCAGGTACACCCGGACCATTCCTCGTTTGTACCCCACCAGCCGATTGCGTCGTCGGGCCGAAGGTCCCGAACCGGACGGCGGGTCCGATGCGCGGTGTCGCGAGGCCCGTCGACTCGGGCCGAATGGCCCTGCATTCCGCGTCGCCATGAGCGCAGGGTTGACCCACGAGGAGGCAACCATGCCGACCATCGAGTTCACCGACCGCCGTGCGACAGCGCGGGCCTCGCCGGCGACCCGGGTGCTCGCTCAGGTCGCGATGGCCGCCGGTGCCGCTCCCCCGATCTTCAACAGCCAACCGTGGCGATGGCGCATCGGCGACGACGTCGCGGAACTGCGCATCGACCGGCGGCTCCAGCCGCGGTCAACCGATCCCGACGCCAGGATACTGACCATCAGCTGCGGCGCCGCACTGCACTGCGCCCGGGCCGCCCTCGCAGCGGCCGGCGTTACCGTGGAGGTCACCCGGACGCCGGACCCGGCGGGCTCCGACCTGCTCGCCCGCCTGCGGGTGACCGGCTTCGGCGCGCCTGTCCCGGATGCGGTGCGCTACCAGCCGGCCGTGGCGCTGCGGCACACCGGTCGTCGACCAACCGCTGACCTCGACGTACCGGACGCCGCCCTGTCGCGCCTGCGCGCCGCGGCCGAGGAACAGGGCGCACACCTGCACGTGCTGTCCCCGGCAGACGCGCTGACGTTGACCGTCGCCGCCGGGCCGGCCGCCGTCGCTGCAGCCGGCCGGCGGGCACGGTACGCGGTGCTGTTCACCGACGCCGACGGCCCGGGCGCCTGGCTCGTCGGCGGTGAGGCGCTGTCCGCGGTGCTGCTCGTCGCATCGACCGAAAATCTGGTCGCGGCCGCACTCAGCGACCTCGTCGAGGGGCCAGCCATCCGGCGCCTGCTGCGCGATCTGGTCGGCGCCGTCGGACACCCCGCCATGGCGCTGCGCATCGACGTACCGCGTGATCCGACGCTGGGCACCCCGCACCGTCCAGCAGACCAGCCCATCAAGACCGTCCCGGCCCACGCCGACTGACGTGAGCACAGGTGGGCGCTGGCCGGTTCCGGTTGATCGACCAATGACCTGGTCGAACCACACGGATTTCACAACCGCGGTCCGCGCACCGTCGGTGAACAACAGCCGTGACGGTTCCGGCCCGGTCCGCACCTCATCGAACTGGCGGCCCGCATCCGCAGAAACCGCTCGCTCGGCGGGGACCTCGGCGGCGGCGAGCCAAACAGGCGGCGACCGTCGACGCCATTTCGGGCGGCGGTTGATCCTCAGTCTCGGGGCGGGTTGGAACGAACCGGCGTACCGGGCGTTCCGGTTCGCGTACGACCATGGGATCTCCGGGTACGAGCAGGCGTTCCAACATCATTCGCAGCCTCCTGGGCGAAGGGCGTGTCGATAGAGACGACGTCTACTACCCGGTCGAGGACTGCGTGCTCGACCCAGGGCCGGCGGGTCACGAACCCGCGCACGGGGACCGCGAAGCCCCTGTCCCGGGATCACGAGGGCGTGTACGAACCCGGCGAGTCCCAGCAGGGCCAGCAACGCCTCGGCCAGATAAGCCACCGTAATGGCCTGAGCGGCCTTGGTGCCGGATTCGCTGAAGCCGTAGGAGGTCAGCAGCAACCCACGTAACGTCTCGCCCTTGAACACGATTTCCCGCTGCGGTCACATCGGCGAGCTGCTTTTGCAGGGCGGTCACGGCGGGGGCGTTGGTCTTCTGGGCAGCGGCGACCTGCGCGGTGAGCTTGCTCTGCGACGCGCCTAAAGGCCCGGTCGGTATCGAGTCCATCGACCAGTAGCCTCCAGCTGCTAGTGCCGCCTCAGGTAGGGACCTTCGGCTCCAGCCGGGCGGGACCTTGGCCGGTACCCCAGCTGAGGAGCGCCGGGCAGTGTGCTTGGGTGTACGCCGCGAGCGGTGGCCCCGCCACCCACGCTGAAGCGAGCTACCGGAAAGTGGCAGCCAGGCTGCGCGTGAACCGTGCGGCGCGAGAAGGAGACCATCATGATGAACTGGTATGGCAACGGCATGAATGGCTGGGGATACGGGCTGATGACTGTCAGCATGCTGCTGTTCTGGGCCCTGGTGATCGCCGCAGTCGTCGTGCTGGTTCGCCACCTGGACAGCCAGCGCCGGCAGACGTCGACTGCCCAGCCTGCGAAATGTACCCCGGAACAGGTACTCGCCGAACGGTTCGCTCACGGCGACATCGACGACGACGAGTACCGGCACCGGGTAGGCGTCTTGCGAAGCCACGTCAACTCCTGACAACACCAAGCGGTCGCGGATCGCCGGAATGGTTTATCCGGCTCGCAAACTGGGTTCAGGCGCCTCGAGGTGCGACTCTGTACGGGCTCAGGGGTCGAGGAAGCTGCCACGATCCCGGCCATGAGCGCTTCGTTGGTCTACCTGCCGCTGCGGCAGGTGCTGCAGATGTTGACCCAACTGGCCGCGACGGCGGCGCCAGGACGTCGAACTGCGGTTCCTGGGTCAGGATGCGGCACCGGGCGTATCCGATCCGGGCGTCCCGCAGTTGCGGTGTCCGGGGCGATCGGCTCGGGTCCCGGGGCGTCCGGGCTCGGCCCGGGCCGCGGTCGGCCGGGGTGGGTACGCGCAGCATTTTGCCGAGTCGACCGACCTTGGTGAACCGTCCGGTGTGATAGGTAGGTCTCGGCGACCGCGCCGGAGCGCGAGCGGCACGGCGATCCGGGCTGAACCTGGCAGCGGGGGCACGAGTGACGCTCGACGTCGTCGGCGTCGCGTTTCTCGGCGTCGGTCATGCCCAGAATGCTTTCACCCGACATTTCTCAGAACAGGACCACCGACCCGCTTGCGCGAGAACGAGTTGTGAGAGCAGCATCGGGCTGGACCGGGTTCGGTCGGCCCGGTGTTGGCCTGGCTCTGGGAATGAATCGTTTAGAACACGAGGGGGGAATCCTGATGGCCGCCCGCCGAAGGCCGATCGCCACCCCCGCCACACCCGCACCGGCAAACCTGGCTCGGGTCTCACCTTAAGGGCCTACAAGGGGGTCCTGTTCCGATCTGCCATCGCTGGACGGGGCGGGTTCGGTGGGATCGATGGTGCCGAATCCTCGAATTGCCATTGAGGAGGCGCCCTGCCTTTTCGATGATCGCCGCCGCAGAGAAGGGCTTTTCAATGACGTCGCGGTCCAGTCGGCCCTGGGAAGCCCGGATCGGCTGGGCGTACCCAGACATGAAATGCCCGGCACCGGCTCAGTCGTACCGGCAACCGCCAGCTCAACGCCGTGCTACACCGCATCGCGACGACCCAAGCCCGCTGCTACGCACAGGCAAGAGAGCTGTTCGCACGCCGCAAGGCCGACGGCGACGGCGGCCTGGAAGCCCTGCGCGTTCTGAAACGACGCCTCTCCGACGTCATTTACCAGGCGCAACGCGCCGACGTCATCGACCGACAACGAGCCGTCGCTTGACAGAGGAGCAATCCACACACAGTCCCCGCCGTGACCGTTGCGGGCAACGGGAGGCCGGGCCTGTCCTCCACGGACCGGCCCGGCCTCCCGTTGTGGCCCACTCATTCCATGGACGAAGACATGGCCGCATGGCGGATGCCGCGTACACGGCGGCCGCGATGACGAATAGCAGAGCCGCCGTGCGGCCGAGGCTCGCCGTGGTCACCAGCCTCGTGAGGCAGTCAGCTCTCCAGGTCGTGCTTGCTTGCGTCGCCGCCGTGTCGGCGATGGCCTTGGTGGTCGTTGTCAACGCCGTCGTTGTCGACGTCGGCGTCCTGACCGTCGTGGATGCCGTCATGGTCACTGTCAGCGTTGGTCGGGTTGCCGCCCACCCGAAATTCCTCGGAGTTGCGAAGGCCGTCGCCGTCGTTGTCCTCGTCGCCATCGGCGATGGTGTCGTTGTCGGTGTCCGCGTCGGCTGGGTCGTCGCGAACCTGACCTTCTTCGACGTTGGTGAGGTGGTCGCCGTCGGTGTCCTCGTCGCCGTCGGGGGTTCGGTCGCCGTCCGTGTCGGAACGGGTGGGAGACAGCTTGAGAACCAATTCGATTCGGTTGCCTAGGCCGTCGTGGTCGTTGTCCTCGCCGCCGTCGGGGATGCCGTCGTGATCGGTATCGACCCGGCGCGGATCCTCGCCCAGCCGGAACTCCCAGAGGTTGGTCAACCCGTCGTGGTCAAGGTCGGTGCGTGCGTCCGCCGCCTGGTGCGGGTTGAGGTGGTGGACGAGTTCCCAGGCGTTCGTCATCCCGTCGTGATCTGAGTCCAGGGACACGGCCGATGCCGGAACGGCAACGACCGTTGACGCGGCGACCGCCAGAACCGTTGTGGTAACCAACGCCGATATGCGCATGCAGTCCTGCTTCCTGACGTCAAACCCCAAGTCCGTGCGGACCGTGTCCATGTTCCATTCGCGCAGGTGCAAGCGAGCGCGCCCACAGGTTGCCAGATGAGAGCGGAGTCGACGCTCATCAACGCCAGCGGATTGCATGGGTCACGCCGCCGGGGTGCGGTCGGGGGCTGCTGCGTTCCGCCTGGGGTGGCGGCGTCGGGTGACCCAGCGGGCGAGTTCGTCGACGCCCCAGACGACGATCGGAAACGAAACGATGATCGCCAGTTCAGCGACGCGGTGCCGAAGATGTGTTGCATGGGTGGGGCGCAAATGACGGCGGCGGTGAAGACGAGCTCGAACAGGATGCCCAGAGCAGCAGCGGGTTGGTGAACAGTCCGATGGTGAACAGCGACGCCCGATCGGTGCGGGCGGCGAATGCGGTGCCGATTTGGCAGGCGACGATCCAGCGAACGTGATCGTGGTGGCCTGCAGGCAGGCGTGGCGCAGCGCCGTACCGGGTCCGGTGGGGTCACCGGCGTGCCCGCCGGCGCGCATGAGGGTGTAGAGGTAGCCGCCCATGACCACGACCGCGGAGACGCCGCCGAGCAGCAGCCACGCGCGTCGGAGGAGCGGGCGGTCGAGGACGCCGACGCCGCGTCGCCGGGGTGGCCGGTCCATCAGGCGGGTTCGGCGGGTTCGCGGCCGAGCGCCAGAGCGGGCAGGGTTACGGTGCCGAGGTCGATCGCGAGGATCTGCAGCACTGTGAGCGGCAGCGGGATCGCCGCGCCGGACAGGGCGAAGATCAGGAACGGGACGACTTCGGGTACGGCGTGGGCGAAAATGTAGGGCACGAACTTGCGGACGTTGTCGAACACCCGTCGGCCGGCGTCGACGGCGGTGACGATGGTGGCGAAGTTGTCGTCGGTGAGTACCATCGTCGCTGTTTCTCTGGCGACGTCGGCGCCGGAGCGGCCCATC
>JAVHWE010000384.1:0-4888 GCA_032160285.1 Micromonosporaceae bacterium
ACGTCTTCTGAGTCGCGCCCGGCACTCCTGAACGGTCGCCCACCGGTCAGCCGTCACGACCGACGGCGGCGGTCCGCCGGCCTGGCCCGGCGTTCACCGGTCCGTGGAACCGCGCCGGTTGGACCGCCACCCGACGGGGCATACAACCACCAGGCGAACGGAGGGGTGATGACCGACCAACGAACCAACGCGGCCGACTCGGGTAATGCCTCGATCGCTGACCTGGTGCAGCAGGCGTCCGAACAGATTTCGCGCCTGGTACGCGACGAGCTTCGCGTCGCCGCCGCGGAGATGAAGGCCAAAGGTAAGCATGCCGGCGTGGGCGCCGGGCTGTTCGGCGGGGCCGGCGTGGTCGCCCTGTACGGACTCGGCGCATTGATCGCTACCGCGATCGTCGCGCTCGCCCGCGTGATGCCCGCATGGCTGGCGGCGCTGATCGTGTCTGTCGTGCTGTTCGCGGTTGCCGGCGTGATGGCGCTGGTCGGCCGGGGTCAGGTCCGCCAGGTCGGCTCGCCGGTCCCCGGGCAGACCGTGGACAGCGTCAAAGCCGACGTACAGACCGTGAAGGACGCGGTCGGGGAGAGGAGAGAGCAGTGAGCAGCAAGCACACGGCGCCGGCCGCGACCGGGTCGGTCGACGGGTTGCGCGCCGACATCGCGGGTACCCGCGCTGACCTCGGCGACACGGCGGCGGCACTGGCCGACAAGGCCGACGTGAAGGGTCGGGCCAAGGCATCGGCACGGCAGGCCGCCGCCAAGGTGCAAGACACCGGCCGTCAGGCGGCCGCCCAGGTAGGCGAGACCGCCCAGCGGACCGCGCGGCGCCGCCCCGTACGGTGGGCCACCGTCGCCGCGAGCGCGGCGGTTGCCGCGGCCGTCGGCGTGCTGACCTGGCGACGCCGTACCCGGCCGACCCCGAAGACCCGGGCCGCGCGCGCCTGGCGGTTCGCGACCGACCGGTTCCGCCGGTAGTCGCCGGCCCGCACGGTGGGCGGACGGGGCTGCCGGGCGCGGCCGACGGCGAAAGCCGACCGCCGGAGCCGGCCCCGCGTCAGCAGGGCCGGTCCGGTGGTGCGCAACAAATCCGGTCCGGTGGTGCGGAGCGGATTCAGGGGCGGAAGCCGGCGGTGATCCTGGTGAAGTCCCAGTCGTTCTGAGCGATACCGCTGCAGCTGGATGTCACCCCGCCGCCGGGGCAGGCCCGGTCGCGGTTGACGCCCCAGAACGACAGCCGGGCCAGGTGGTTGGTGTTGGCGAAGTCGCGGATCTGGGTCCACGTCGCCGTGGACGTCAGCTCCTGCTGGTCGCTCAGGCCGTTCATGCCCGAGATTCCCATGTGCGAGAACGCCGTGGCGGCGGTCCAGCCGAACGCGGTGCGCAGCGACGTGTTCAGCCCCTGCGCGGCGTTGACGGTGTTCTGGAACATGTTGGCGCCGCCGCCGAAGTCGAACGGCATGATCGTGAAGATGTCGATGTTGGCCTGGGTCGCCGCCGCCTGGGTGACCAGTTGACCGCCGAAGAAGCTCAGCCCGGTGGTCAACGACGGAATGGTGACGATCGTGGTGAGCGTCGGCCGCTGCTGCTTGACGATCTTCAGGGCGGCGATGATCCGGTTGCGTACCGCGTCGTTTTCGAACTCGTCGAAGCTTTCGATGTCGATGTCGATCGCCTTGAGGCTGAACTGGTCGACCACCCGCAGGTACGCCGCCGCCAACGCCTCCGGAGTACCGCAGGCCGGACCGAGCTTGGGGCCGTTGAACCCGCCGAACGACGGGACGAGGTCCCCGCCGGCCGCCCGGATCGCGTTGATGGTGGCCTGATGCTGCCCACCGGTGAGGCCGCCCTCGCCGTCCCATACCGGGTTGCAGCCGTTGGCGAGCACGAACGCCATCGTGAACCATCTGATGCCGGTCGCTGAGATCACCGTCGCGGGGTTCGGAATCGGCGCACCGAAACCGGGGAAGATGTACGGCGCGGCGGCCATCAGACCCGGTGGCGTGGTGGTGGTGGCGGTGGCGGTACCGGACACGGTGGCGGAGAAGGCCGAGAGGTTGCCGGCGGCGTCCCGGGCGCGGACCCGGTACGTGTGGGTGCTGTTGGCCGCCAGCCCGCTGTCGGTCAACGAGGTCGAGGTGGTAGTGAGGGTCGTCGCGTTGTCGCGCTGCACCTCGTAGCCGGTGACGCCGACGTTGTCCGCCGAGGCGGTCCAGGACACGCTGATACTGCTCGCCGTACTCCCCGCCACCCGCAGCCCACCGGGTACGGTCGGCGCCTGGGCGTCGGGGCCCGGGGCCGCGCCGCCGCCGCATGCCACGCCGTTGACCGTGCAGTTGCTCGGGTCGCCGGTGCCGGCCGCCACGAACCCGAACGAGGCCGAGCCACCGACCGGTACGGCCGCGTTCCACCCGGCGTCGGCGAACGAGTAGTGGTTGCCGGTAACGGTTCGCACCGAATCCCAGCTGCTGCTGATCGTGGTGCCAGCCGGCAGGTCGAACGCGACCGTCCAGGTGGTGAGGGCGGCCGGTCCGGTGTTGGTGATCCTGTACGTCGCGTCGAACCCGGTCGCCCAGCTCGAGGTTCTGGCGAAGACGGCGGCGGGGCCGGCGGCGAACGCCGGTTGGGCAATCAGCACCAGCGCACCGGTGAGGAGTGCGGCCACACCGGCCGCCAATATCGCATGAACCGACCGCGGTCTCATCATCAGTGGTCTCCCGGTGGCAGTGGTATGGGTTTCGCCCGGCATATCAAGGCGCAACCGGAAGCTACCTCGGGGAGGGTTAACAGTAAAGAGTCCGTTCTATTTGTGCGAGATCGGGTCGCGCGCCACCGGTTCGACTAAGGCCGCGAGATCGGGGCCCGGCAAACGGGCGATGGACAAGACCGCGGGCTCGGCCGAACACATTTCACGGAGTGCGTGAACGTACCCTCCGCGGTAATCGGGGCAAGGGTTGACAACGTTGTCCCAGTGCATTTTTCTACACTTGGACATTGCTACCTGACGATGTTCATGGTGGCCACGGCGGCAAAGGGACGGGCTTGATGAGCGTACTGCGGGTGCGACGACTTGGACGTGCGACGACATCGGCGGCGGCGGTCGCGGCGATGCTCCTGACGCCCGCACCGGCGCTGGCCGCGCCGGATCGGGCCGCGCCGGCGGCCAACCCGACGACGCTGTTCGCGACGTCGTTCGAGCCGGCCGACGCCATGCCCACCTGGGCGGACACGGTCGAGACCGACCCCACCGGCGCTCCGAAGGCCACCGGGGTCGACGGTGCGGTGTCGCGCGGCATGCCGGGCAGCGTCGCCGACAAGGTCGTGGAGATCCAGGCGAGCGGTGAGAACACGGCCGGCGGCGAGGTCAAGGAGAACCTCAACGACGGCGACGTGAACTCCAAGTGGCTGGTGTTCGCGCCGACCGCCGCGGTGCAGTTCAAGCTCGCCCAGCCGGTCGCGGTCGTGCGGTACGCCCTCACCTCGGCCAACGACGAGGCGATGCGCGACCCGCAGGACTGGACCCTCCAGGGGTCGGCCGACGGGCAGACGTGGACCGACCTGGACCGGCAGACCGGGCAGATGTTCACCGCCCGGATGCAGACGCGGGAATTCGCGTTCGCCAACACCACGGCGTACCCGTTCTACCGGCTCGACGTCACCCGCAACAACGGGGCGCCGATCGTCCAGCTGGCCGAACTCGAACTGTCCAACGGCGACACCACTCCCCCGACGCCGGGCGACATGAAGAGCGCCATCGGCGGCGGGCCGGCCAGCTCGCCGACGGCCAAGAGCCGGGCCGGATACACCGGGCTGCACGCACTGGGCATCTCCGGGCGGCACCTGGTTGCCGGGCGCGGCTTCTCGTACAACAAGGTCTTCGACGTCAACATCCCGGTCACCGCCAGCACCGAGCTGTCCTACCTGGTGTTTCCCGAGTTCACCACCGACGACCTGGGTAACCCGGCCACCTTCGCCGCGGTCGACCTCGCGTTCTCCGACGGCACGTACCTGTCCGACCTCGGCGCGATCGACCAGCAGGGTGCCACGCTGAGCCCGATGGGCCAGGGCTCGTCGAAGACGCTTTTCACCATGCAGTGGAACGCGAAGCGCTCGGTGATCGGCACGGTCGCCGCCGGCAAGACCGTCAAGCGGATCCTGGTGGCCTACGACAACCCGAGCGGGCCGACGACGTTCCGGACCTGGTTCGACGACGTACGGATCAACAGCGCGCCGACGTCGACCCCCCGCACCCGGCTGTCCGAGTGGGTGGACACCAGGCGGGGCACCCAGTCCTCCGGCGGCTTCTCCCGGGGCAACAACTTCCCGGCGACGGCTGTCCCGCACGGCTTCAACTTCTGGACGCCGATGACCAACGCCGGCTCGCAGAGCTGGCTGTACGAGTACAACCGGATGAACAACGCGGACAACCTGCCGACCCTGCAGGCGTTGGCGGTCAGCCACGAGCCGAGCCCGTGGATGGGCGACCGGCAGACGTTCCAGGTGATGCCGTCGGCCGCCGACGGCACCCCCGACGCGAGCCGCACGGGGCGCGCGCTGCCGTTCCACCACCAGAATGAGGTTGCCCGACCCGACTACTACAGTGTCGGGTTCGACAACGGCATCCAGGCCGAGATCGCACCCACCGACCACGCCGCGATGTTCCGCTTCACGTTCCCCGGTACCTCGTCAAACCTGATCTTCGACAACGTCGACAACGCGTCCGCACTCTCCATCGACGCCGCCACCGGCGTCATCACGGGGTACTCCGACAACCGCAGCGGTCTGTCCACCGGCGCCACCCGGCTGTTCGTGTACGCCAAGCTGGACTCCCCGATCGTCGCGAGCGGGATGCTGCCCGACGGAAACCGGGTGTCCACCGGCTATGTGAAGGTCGA